>PCVM01000011.1:2685-7719 GCA_002796045.1 Candidatus Roizmanbacteria bacterium CG11_big_fil_rev_8_21_14_0_20_36_8 | reverse complement strand
TGCTGGGATTTGATAAAAGGGTTTGAGTGAATGATGTGAATGTCATATGTAATTAGTATGGTCTTTTCTGACTGAGAATTTTTTGGATCTCCGTACCTTCGAGGTCAGGATCATTGGCATGTTCATAAGGAATCATCATAACACTGTTGGGAATGCACGTAAGTGCCTCACTAATCATATCAGAAATTGATACATATGGTCTAAAATCTGAGTGGGGAAGCTCAACAATTTGACGACGAGCATTTTTTTGAAGCCAAAGCAATGGTTCGAAGGCGCGTAACACATTGTATCTATGTATCAAATATTCATTTTCTTGATTTGTCATATGCGACAACAGGCCCGGTTCTGGGTAAATAAACCCAAAAAAATTTGCAAGATAATCCGAAACGTCTGAACGTGTTTCGACGTTGATTAATTCTCTTAGCATGTCAGGATGTCCTAATACCGTGAGCCCAACATTTATGAGAAATGGGTCATCTTTTTTAATAAGAACGTCCCCAAGAATATGAGGATATATTGATTCACGTTTCATACTTGACCTAACGATCGCTTCTACAACATGATCAACTCCTTTCCAGCAGGAATCTTCTTTTGGATCTCCTGATGCTTGGTATGTTTTAATCTTTGATATAAATTGGTCGGTTATTACCTCTTCCCAATGCAGGGGAGGGTATATCGGATATGATTCTTTCATATATAGCCTGTATTATAAACCCAATATGGATTTCCACAAAATTCTGTCATAAATGTTGACATTTTAGGAAACAGTGCGCATACTGTATTTATTTGGATAGGGATAATCCCGTTTAGGGATAATCCCGAAACGGGATTATCCCTATGTTTGAAGAAAATTTAAAAGCGCTTGGACTTGCTGACGAGGAGATTAATATTTATTTGACGGCTCTTGAGGAAGGGTCTGTTACTATCCTGCAGATAGCGCGGATGACCAAAATTCCACGCTCGACAGTTTATTTATATGTAGACTCTCTTATTAAGAAACGTCTTTTAAAAGGTACAGTGATGGGAAAGAAAAAACTATATATCCCAGCTTCACCCAAAGAACTTGTTAAATTGGCAGAAGAAAAAAAGAAATTGCTCGATGAGACGGTCTCATCTTTACAAGAAAATCTTTCACAGCTTCAGACAGTTTATGACATATCCCATAAAAAGCCAAAGATCAGATATTATGAAGGAGTCGAAGAAGTGAAGAAGATTTATGAGGATTCCTTGTCTGTAGAAAAAATCTATGTCCATTGCATGAGCCAGAAGGCAATCCCCCTTATGAAGGGGTACATTGAAGAATATATGGTGAGAATGATTCGCCGCATGATTCATACGAAAGAAATTGTTTCAGACAGCACCGAAGATAAGAAATATCAAGAAGAGTACTCTACGTCACGAAACCAAATTATTTGTATTCCATCCAAATTTATCACGAACACAGATTATTTTATTTACGGAGACAATGTGGCATTTATCACATACAAAGACAGTATTCCTGTCGGGGTAGTCATCTCAGATCCTGAAATAGTACATTTTGAAAAAATCAGGTTTATGATGATTTGGGAGAAGTTTTTGGCTAATAATCAACTATAGGGCTTATTTTTTTGAGAAATATCGAAGATGTTGGTCTTATTTTTCTACCAACGATTGGACTTGGAGCTACAAGTTGACTGTATATTTCTTTTGCTTGTCGAAAAAACACCCGTGTGTCTTTCATCATTTGAATACTGTTCTTTCTGAATATTTGTAATTTGTTCAATATTGACGCTATGGAGTTTACAAATACCAGTAGATCTGGTGCAGTACCGAACATAGAGTTGAGTTTTATTTGGAAATCCACCATTGCTCATTACGCCATGATAGGTATGACTGCCGCCATTGACTTTCCAAAGATCTGCAATGATACTTTTTGGCCAATTTGGGTATGTTGACCCTTCTAACGTATTAGGATCTGCAGAGAATAATGAGATAAATGAGTTTGTTATTTGTGGCCATTCGTTTTGTGGGAGCATATAGACATTGCTAAACTCAAAATACTCTAGTTTGTTATTACTATTACTGCCATAGAGTTGTGCAAAAGCGATTGAATTCTCGAGATTTATAACATCGATCACTTTGTTAGTTTTATTATATTCAAGAATTGTGATTTGATTTGGTTTATTATATGAGGCAATTAATAATTGAGTCCGACCATTAGAATTTAGATCAATGGGAGTCACTGATCGTGGATTGAATCCTTCATATAAAAAAGGTGGGATTAATGGTGTTACCATCTGATCCCTTTAGACTATCAATCCGCCTCGTTTCTGTATTTGTTTCTGAGTCGTATCCACAGTACTTAAATCTAAGTTCTCAATTACGTTTGTAACTGTATAATTATCATTTATGATTATTTTATATTTCATCTCACTCCTTCTCATTTTTTACCTTCTTGCCAAAATTTGTGATCAGTATTTTGTTGAAAGTTTAGATGTTATTGCGAAAAAATGGAAGCTTTCTGATGATGTTGCTGGTGCGACACTTATGGCAATGGGGAGTAGCGCTCCAGAGTTTTTTACTGCGCTTATAGCACTCACCAAAATCGGATCGGAACAGGTAGGTACAGGAACGATAGTTGGTTCTGCAATATTCAATATTCTTGTGATTGTCGGCATGTCGTCAATTGTTGCGACGGCATATCTGAATTGGAAACCAGTGATACGGGATCTCCTCTTTTATATCATTTCAATTCTCATACTTTTGTGGACATTTGCAGATGGCATAATTACCTGGCAGGAATCACTTATGTATTTAGTGGGGTATGCGGGTTACGTATTGATTTTGTCGCGTTGGTCGGGGTGGTTTCCGGATGAAAAACAATTCAATATGTTGGAGGAAGACATCGAAATTTTTGAAAAAGAAGAAAAAAGGCACGAACATAGTGAATGTTTTGGAAAAGTTTTTTCGCTGATCGATCACATGGTAGCGATGACATTTCCTCAAAAGGCTCATCTGAGAAAATCCTATTGGAAGGTATTTTTTCGCTCCATTGTGTGGATAGTAGTCCTGAGTTGGGGACTTGTGGAGATTGCTGTTTTAGCCGCACATGATCTTGGCATGCCGCAGGTCATCATCGCACTCACTATTCTTGCAGCCGGTACTTCGATCCCTGATCTTTTGGGTTCACTTATCGTCGCTAAAAAAGGAAGAGGGGATATGGCAGTTTCAAATGCAGTAGGAAGCAACGTGTTTGATATTCTCATCGGACTTGGATTTCCTTGGTTTTTGTATGTTGTAGTGACGGGAGGAAGTGTGTTGGTTGGTACAGAAAATTTATTTTCTTCAATACTCCTTTTATTTTTTACTGTCGTGACATTATTGTTTCTTTTAATTACGCAAAAATTCAAGATGGGATTTCGCTCAGGGTATTTCTTGGTAGGATTGTACGTTCTTTACGTTTGTTATTCGGTGTATGGCGCTTATTATCCTGAGGCATGGACACTGGGCGATCTGTTGGCCTATGGTGGGCAGGTGCTGGGAATTATCAGATGAGATTACTGGAATGCAATGATTATATATCCGGTATCAATTATTTGTTGAGAAATTTGAGCATGAATGGTTTTGAACGGTACATACGACCCCGTCTCTTGATCAAACTGTGAAGTATAAACCGTAATCGCGTATTCCCCTGGATACAGTGGAGCACGAAAGATTGATGTTCCACCAAATGATCCTTGAACAATTTGCTGATTGGTTGTTGTTGATCGTAATTCAAAATTTTCCTGCAAGAGCTCTTCGGGGACGTATCTTAGTTCAATAGTCGTAAGGTGTTTTTGAAAAACGCTGGGGTTTGCATTTGATGCGGATTCCATGACGCCGATATTGTTATTAGAGCGTATCATGAGCATATTGACTATTTCATTTACTGCTTCTTGTATCTTGTCAACGGTATCTCCTTTTACTCGAACGGCAAATCGATACTCACTCAGATTGAAGTGGCGCCAATCAAACCGATCATCTTCAGAAAAATATTTCTCAACCATATTATGAGATCTGAATGATATCATTCGTGCTGAATTTTCATAATTATTGAGGCTATTCCACTGCACATTATTATTTGCTTCATTATTCAAGGTATCGATGTTTTCTTTTACCGCATCTCGTATTTGAAATGCGAGCTCTTCATAAGAGTTTGAATCGTATGTGTAATGTGCCATATAGGAGTAGTCAATTCCTTCTGGAGTAGACACCTTATTGGCATTAACGATCAGTTCATCAAAGTTGACAATATTGATCGAAACGATGATAACACCGGTCAGTATCACCGCTAACTTTACAAAAAGAGCATCTGAAGTGCGTCGTACATATTTATACGTAAATAATCCAAATAATCCAACAATCCATATGACAAAAGCAAGTCCATAAAGTCGTTTATGGGTAAATCCCCAGTTGGCAATATATGAGCAGTCGCTAAAAAATGCCATCGCAGTCAAGAAAAACCCTTGTACGATCAAAATATATGTGGTGAGCTTACTTTTATATGTTTCGTATTTGTCATTGTAGATGAGGATAAAGACAATTAAAGCAACAACTGCAAGTTGTGCAAAAACTTCCCGTGTTTGCATAGAGTTAGTATATCCAAGCTCAATGAGTCGCTCATCGGTCGCAAGATAGAGTTGAATCTGTGTTACAAAAAATGTTAAAAGCACTCCAATCACAGCAAACTTTGGTATGATAAGCGCCTTAAAGAGAGAAGGAAAGAATGAAAAGACCTCTTTTTTTGATGGTGGAGCGTTTATTACTGTGACGAACCTCGGAAGAAAGAATACCAATAGTCCGAAGATCACGACCCGCAATATTGCAAGAAAATAGTTCGTGTTAAATATCCAAGAAATGATGTTTTCAATATAAAGCATTTGCATGACTGATCCAACGAGATTTTCAAATATGAGATTGACCTCTGAAAGCAGAGGTACCATGATGAAAAGAATGACGAACGTTATAATAAGCGAAGTTATAAACTGTTCAGGAAGATGTATTTTCTTGATTTTT
>PCVM01000011.1:0-2627 GCA_002796045.1 Candidatus Roizmanbacteria bacterium CG11_big_fil_rev_8_21_14_0_20_36_8 | reverse complement strand
ATATTACGTTCGTGAGAGATATATCTCCTAATGCAACTACAGATATCAGAAAGATTGACGTTGCAATATTCAAAAATATTGAGAATGGATTTGCTAGTATACATATATATGCTGACGTGCAGACACTGAGAAGGAATAGTGATGTAGAAAACCAATCCCTTTTTTCACGAGTTATGAATGTCAGTGTTGCAAGTGTAAATAGAGAAAGCGCTATCCCGGCAGAAGGAAAGTATGCGGGATTCCCTGAGAACACAGATACAACAACAATAAACGCAGCAAGAACTGAGATATACCAAACATGTTTGTGCTCAACAAATGACAGGATTTTTTGCATATACCGCTGTTAATTATATCAAATTGAAGAAACATCTATCATTTATCAGACATTTCTTTTATCACTTTCTCCACCTCACGCGTATTGATTGCATGGTAGCGACCTCGATGAGAAAGGAGTGCGCCTGAGAAAGTCTTTGGGATATGCATGAGTTCATGGACTAAGGTATGGAGCTTTTCATGTTCTGACTGCTTGTCAAATCGTTTTGCATTAACCTCAATGATATACGTCGGCTTGATGCCTGCCACTTCCGAAAATAGTTTTGCCATGCCCCAAATACGCGCAATTGCTCTGGTTTTTGCATCAAAACTGCGGATGCAGTGTATCTGATCAATCTTAATATGATCCATTTTGAGCGCGGGCACGAGCTTGACAATCTGTTCTTTGATTTCCGGAGCAAGGGCGTATTTCATAGATAAAAGTGTATCACAGTGACTAAAATATACGAATCAAATAAACTTCATTTGTGAAAATAAAAGCCTATAATATTGATTATTATGTGTATTTAATATATAATATTCGCATTAATTATATATATAGTATTTTTCTACTTATATATTATTAAGCACTTTAAAATTACTAGGTTTAATTCACTCTTTTCAAACGAATAAGCTTCGTTGGTTTTTGACTGTGGCATTTTGTTGATAATCTCAAATATCAATAGAATGCCACAGTTATCTTCACCGGAAAGGAGTGAAAGTATAGGTGAACGAACATTGGTTCGACTGAATGGCAATATGAAGAGAAGTACTGTCAAACTAACCAGTTCAATTTCAAGGAGGATAAACCATGATTACGTTTTTGAAAGTAGCTAGTTTCTTGATTGTATGTGCCACAATCTCAGTCACGATATGGTTGTTTTACGAAGCCAAACGTGAGGTGAAGGCGTATGATGATGAAAGATTTCCTGTTAAGAGGTGGATGTATTTAACCTCGTTGGCAATCTTTTTCTTGGGAACAATTCTGAGCATCATTCTTACCGGTGCCACTCAGGTGCCGGCTACCCGTATTGCGGTCGTCGAAAATACATGGACTGGGAGATTCTACACGCTTGGTCCAGGCACTCACTTTTGGCCTGTGGCGCGGAATTTGACGCCTTTGGTCAGTCGAGTATTTCAGTACGATTTACGGCGACAGGTCATCGAGATTGGTGAATCCCCGGTCCAGGAAAATGGGGTTCAGGCCGACAGCAATAGTCCCGGGAGGCCTGTGGTCTTCTTTCATGCTCGCGGCTGGGCCAACCCCAATCCAGAAACGATCATTGAGCTTCATAAGCGCTATGGGGAGGGATATCTCGACAATTGGGTAGAACGTGTATGGGTGAGCGCTCTGAAAGGCGTTCAGGGTCAAGCTCAGTATGACGAGGTCGGCAGCAATCGGGTTGTTTTCCAAGATTTGGTCGAAACGACCTTGCAGATGCAACTCCTCGACGAAAATGAGACGCCACTGGTCTTTGTAAGTCAACTCGCGATCGTTGATTTTGACTTCGAGGACAGTATTAATACCTACCTCAATACTGTCGCGGAGAAGGAATTCAGTCGTCAACAGGCGGAGATCCAGATCGGAATCAACACCGCAATTCAAGAGGCGCAGACGATTGATGCTCAGACGAATTACATCACTACCAAGCGCAAGGCCGAGGCAGAAAAAGAGAAGCGGATCGCCGAAGCTGATGGTGCGGCTCAAGCAGTTGTTCTTGCTGCTGATGCAGCGGCCTATGAAATTACGGCCAGATACCAAGCTGAAGCTGGCGGTATTACCGCCGTTCAGACTGCTCTTGCAGCGTCACCTGACGCTTATCTTGAATATGTCCGCAACACACGGTGGGACGGCGTCCTGCCGCAGTACATGCTTGGAGGGGCACCCGTGCCCTTCATCTCACTGCCCAATACCTCGCCGACTCCGTCGGCTACGGAGACAGGGCAGTAATACTCTGTTCATTCACAACCTCGAAAGGAGGCAATAAAAACCTAGCTAATAGAGAGCTAGGGGTGGTAACCCCACCCCTAGCCTCTTTTCCTCTATTGTTAACAACAATTAACAGTTGAGTAAAAGATAATTGTCATACCGTTCTTCTTTACAATCTATGATATTCGTCGTGCTTGATATACAATAAGTATATGAAGAGGTTCTTCGTCATTACATCGTGGTTGATTCTATTTGGAGTACTTGTGGTATTTCCTCGAATATCACCAATATACGCATCAGAATCAATCACAAACTTCCAACAATCCACCATTATCAATACCGATGGAACAATAGAGGTAACGGAGAAAATCGCCTATGATTTTGG
>PCVM01000076.1:7941-8628 GCA_002796045.1 Candidatus Roizmanbacteria bacterium CG11_big_fil_rev_8_21_14_0_20_36_8 | reverse complement strand
AATAATCCATAAGTTCCTGTGATAAGAAGAATGCTGGCAAAGAAAATAAGATATCTTGGGAATACAATCTTAGCAAAAAAAGAAAGTGCGATAAAAGGCAAAATTGTAAAAGCTAAAAGATAAAAAAATAGCCGCCGATCATTGTTCCATAATTTCCAAAACCCCCAAACACTAAACATGACGATAATAAAGCCTGCTTCCCAACTTGCAAAAGTTGGAATAAGTTTGACATTATGGATGAAAAATTTAAATGGGGTATCTAGAAACTCTTGAAAAGTCATTACAAAAGTAGTGTTTTTTTTCTCGACAAAATGCATGTATGGAGATAATCTTTGAATATTGTAAAAAAGCAATCCAATTGATCCGCCAATTCCCAAAAGCACGTAATAATTTAATGTTTTCCAGATTGAGCTCAAATACTTTTTGTTAATAAAAAAGAGTGGGCCAAATGCAGCTAGCATTAAAAACATTCTGGAAGATGACTTTGTTAGTAGTGAAAATCCAGTTGCAAAGCCAAAAAGGAGTGCAACATCTAATCTCCTTGTTTTTGCCAGAAGAATTGAAAGAAAAAGCATCCAGATAAATCCGGCATTTACTGCTGAATCTGCAAGTGCCATTCGGTCATAAAAAACAAAATATGGCATTACCACATATAAAAATGATCCTAAAAGTGCTGCGTGTTTTTTG
>PCVM01000076.1:0-7730 GCA_002796045.1 Candidatus Roizmanbacteria bacterium CG11_big_fil_rev_8_21_14_0_20_36_8 | reverse complement strand
CTTCATCTGTAAACACAGGAAAATTTTTCAGATTGACTAATCGTGTAAGAAAAAAAAGTACTACAATGCCAATAATTATCAGAATATCTTTTCTAGTAATTTCTGACTGAATGCATTTTATTATCTTTTTAAGATCAAGCATATTATTATTTTAGCAGTTAGATTTTACTATACGAGACCCAATTTCCTCCTTCACAATCTTTTTTGAAATACTTTTTGATCGTTGGATAAATTGTTTTTAGATTGTTTTGATCATCTAAATTAAAAGAAATTATATCATAAGATTGGTAATTTTTTTCGAAAAGCTCTACCTTGTAAAAATGTTCAACTTTTTTTTGTGAATAATAAACAAATGAAGGTGAGCCTCCATATAAAAATGATGTTGTCGTCTGCAACTTCGCAGCTTCTACAACATTTTGATTTTGACGTTCCTGAGGACTTACTAAAAATGCAATCGACTTTCCGGACTGACTACTAATACATTTTGCAAGTTTTATTCTATTCGTTGGCAGATAGCTTGAAGAATTAAAAAAATAAGTTGATGGGAAGAATGTCCAAGAAAAATAAAGTACAAGAATGATTAAAAATACTACCCTAATGTAGGTATTTTTAATGTATACGTAAAAATAAGACAATGATAGAAAAAATAATGGAAGGAGCGTTATCATGTACCAGCTTATTTTGCTTTGACTTATCATTAAGAGGGCAAAAAAGGGAATAGGGCTCAAGTAAATTATCAAACTTGGAAGTTCATCATTGTAAGGTGGTGTTAGTTGTGATCGAACAAATAAATGCATGCCTGCCGTAATTGTCATCATTGCACCAATTGTTCCGATGATTATATTTGAAGATATACCAGGCACGATATAAATTAATCCTGAAATAATTATAATTGATGCATAAATCCATAAATACGATTTTCTTGCAGTCTTTTTATATTGTTTGATGATTATTAACAGTGCTCTAATTCCAATAATTAACAAAGTGATAGCGATTATTATTCCCAAAATGTTTGTATTTTTCCAGTAAAGGACAAGATAGTAGAATTTATTTCCAAAGTGAAGCTCTATTGGAGATAGCACTCTTTTGATTACCTGATCAAACACATGAGCCTGGATAAAGTAGTTTCCAAATCTGAGAAAGGATATTAGATGCCAGATTAATGGAATTATTAGCAAAGCAAAAGCTCGATATAAATTAGATCTTATAAAGTCGCTCTTTTTTAGAGTTATTATCGATATTAAAGCAGGATAAAAACCAACTATTGATTTCGTGAAAACACTAAAAGTCAATGCTAGTAATTTATTTTTAAAACCTGAGAATAGAAAATAAGCTAACCAACCAACAGCTAGCATTATGTCGGTATTCAAAACAATTGCCCTCTCAATAAACAATGGAGTTGACGCTAAGGCTAAAACAGGGATTATAAAAACAATTTCTTTGTGGAAATTTGAGAGCTTTTCAGCTTCATTAGGCAAGGTTTTTAATAGAAGCTTTCTGCTTAATAAATACGTAAACATTAGTAATGCAAAGGCAAAAAATACCATAATCATACGTGCCCAAAATTCACTTTTTCCAAATATAACAAAGCACAAGGCAATAAGTAAATGTGTCAGTGGTGGTTTGTTTAGCCATGTTTCGCCATTGAATGTAGTTGAAAGTGATTGATTTGAGATAATTTCTGTTGCAACTTGAGCATATATTCCCTCATCCCAGTCAAAAAATGGAATTGAAGCAAACTGTATGTTTCTAAAGATTAAGCCTAAAAGAATGAAAGAGAATAAGATTATTGTAAGGATGCTTTTATTTCTCATTTTATAACTTTAATATAATCAATAAGAATGTCTTGTTTTTGAAATGCATCATGGAAGATTGATTTTTGGAATACAAAATAAGTTCGAAGCTCAATAATTGAAGAAATTAACATTACAAAGATAATAATAATAATAGTCAAATATTGTAATTTCACTTTAATTTTTTGATAAATATATTCAAATGTTAGATAAAAAAAATACATAATTGGAATTATTGAAGTAATTGTTCTCAGTGAATTTGGATTTTCATCAGTATAAGTAAATAGTGCTGGTATTATTGAAATTAAAAAAATGCTCGTAAACAAAATAGTATTGGACTTTTTAAAATTAACTATTGAAATAATAATTCCAGAAAAAAATAAGAGACTTAATATCGGATTGAGCATCGGCTTTCCAGGATAATTATGCCTGCCATTTTTGTCACCTTCGATTTGAAACATTCTAACAGTTTTAATTACGTTTACATTAAATGAGCTAATTTTATCTCCTATATCGAATTCAGGATTACTTAAGTAACTTAATTGATTAATTCGAATATCATTGTGTTGAGAAAAATGAGTCATTAAGGGTGTAATGACAACAAAAAAAATAATTATAAATAGTAGATATGCTTTCATAAACATATTTAGGTTTAGACTTTTTTTAATCCATTCAATAGTTATTATTAGAATTGGAATGAGTGCAAATACTCTTCCAGGAGTGTATGAATTGAAGGCTAGCCCCGCAAATAATGCAGAAATAAATATAAACAGTAGATTATGTGATCCCTTAAATCTCATTGCAAAAATTAGCGAAAGCAATTCTAAGGAAATTAAAAAAGTTCCTTCATAACCAAATCTAGCGAAATTAAAATGCCAACGAAATACTGCAAATATTAGTGCGACAAGTCCAGCGACAATGACTTGACGGACGGGAATTGAATTAATTTTATCTTTTGCTTCAATCCAAAGGAATAAAAAATAAATCAAAATTACATTTAATAATCCAAATAATGCAGAAGGTAGGCGTAGGGCGAAAGTTGTGACACCAAAAATTTTCATTGAAAAATTTATTACGTAAAAATAAAGCGTAGCGTGACCAGTTGCTAGGGAACTATAGGGAATATAGGATTGATGATTTAAGGATAAAGCTAATTTTGCAAATTCAACTTCATCTTTATCCATCTTTTCAGGAATATTTGGAAAAAAAGTGAAAATTACTAAACCTCCTATTAATAAAAGCAGCAGTGGAATAAAGATGTAAGTAATCTTATTTGCTTTTGTCATTGCTTTTTTGTTAAACGGGGATAATCCCCTCTTAATTCATACCATTTGATTGATATTATGTCACGTAAGCTCTCAAAAGAGGATTTGACGAATGTGACATTTTTTGTTTCGACATGCATCCAAGTCACTGGTATTTCTTCTATTGAGTAGCCGAGTTTTGTTGCAACAAATAGAAATTCAATATCAAATCCAGCAGATACTGAAGATCCACTTGCATCAGACTTATCTTTGAAAACTTTTAAATTGTCAATAATTTTGAGAGCCGCAACTCTCTTGAATAATTTAAATCCGCACTGGGAGTCATGAATTCCTTTAAGACCAATTAAGTAATGTTTAATAATGATCATTCCAAGCGCCATAATTTTTCTAGTAATTGGAGCTCCTTTTCGAGCATCGCTTCTTGATCCAATAACGATGTCATAGCCTTTCTTAGTTCCTTTAATTAATTTTTCCACTTCTTCGATCGGAGTCGCGAGATCAATATCAGAGAACATTACATAATCACATTTTGCTTCTTTTATTCCTCTAATTACTGCGAATGCTTTTCCGAGGTGAGAATTCTGAATTATTTTAAATTTTGGAAAAGACTCGATATATTGATCTTTAATAATTCCGACTGATGAGTCTGTAGAACCGTCATCAACTACAATTACTTCTGAAAATCTTCCATCATCACGAGTGTAGTTTCCAATTCGATCGAGAACTCCCTTCTGGATATTTGCCTCTTCATTATAACAAGGAATAATAAGTGATATTTTCATACTATTTATGGACGATTTTAAATATTGTAACATCGTTGGTTTTCCATGATGACTGAAGAAGTTTATTTTCAAAAGTTGCTATTTGCCAGTGAGGATCATCTGTGGGAAGGCATTCTTCTCGACAAAGCACATACAACTCTGAAGCCTTTTGATATGAATCGTGATCTAGTACTTTATATCCTTCAAGATTCAAAAAATATCGAAAATGTCCATCTGTCTCAGTGTACGGTAGTGCCACTATTTGGATTGGTTCTTTTGTAACTTTCCCACTGAAGCTTTCTGCAACTGTTCTTGCGTAATTTATTTTGCTGAAACCCGGTTTTTCAAAGATAAATTGATATCCATACGTCTGCAATATCACAAAAAATAATATAATAATGGAAAATATTATATTTTTATATTTTGATTTAACTAAATTTGTAATTACTATTGCTAATAAAAAATAAAAACTTAGGTAAATTGTTCCAAAATAATGAGGAAAGCGAGATCCATCAAGTAAAGAGAAGCCAAGAATGAATACAATAAGAGTTAATAAATTTATATTGATAAATAATTTATCCTTAATTTTTTTTAATTTATAAACGCTTGTGATTATGAATGTGAAAATAGTTGCTCCAAGCCAAATTGGCACATTGGGGTTAATTGTATTTTTTATTAGATATCCTATTGTGATAAATAAATTTGCTAAATACGATCCGCCACCAGCATTGGTGTCTTTTGTTAATAGCGAGATAAATCCTTTAAGATTTAGATAATCGTGCCGAATATCAAAGAATATTAGTGGAGATAAAAAAAATATAAACATAAATCCGATTAATCCTAGTTGAATTAGAAATTCTTTTTTATCTTCTGATTTGCTGAGTTCAATTAGTCCATAAATTAGTATTACCAATCCAAGCAGTAGCGCAAGGTAGTGAAGTTGGACCGAAAAAGATAGTAAAGCCCCCAAAATTAATGCGTATCTTCTTTTTTTAGCTAAAATCCATTTATGTAATGTGATTATTGTAAAAAAACCAAAAATTGGGAGTAAATTAGGATTCCACGAAAATCTTCCAAGCTTGATAAGTTCTGCTGAGAAAATAATTAGAGCTGAGAAAATAACTGTAGTTTTGTTATTAGCGATTTTTTTTACAAATATATATGCTGCGATTATTCCAATAATCCATATCGAAGCAACTCCCAGACCTAACCCGACAGGGTCAAAATTTGAGATTAAAATAAACGGTGAGATTAAGTAGTAATAAAAAGGGCCTAAATATAATTGGCCAACTGAACTTGGAGGTCCAACTGCAGGAAAATGATGAAAAGTGATAATGTTTTTAACAATAAGAGCGTCTCTGCCCTGATCTCCTAAAAAAGTCATAAAAGCCTCTATTTTATAAAAACGTAGAAAAATCGCTATAAATAGTAAAAATAGAAATGGTTTGTAGTCTGATACAATTGAAGTTATGAAGTCTGAGATTGCAGTATATTTAAAAATAACTTTCATTGTTTTTTTTAGTACATTTATATTGTGGATGCCGTTTCTTCTTAACATTGATTCTTGGTTTGGATTACATTTTTCAAATGTTGATTTTGCTACAGTGTATCAAAATTACGACGGCTTGCTGTACATAGTTCCAGCTAAAACTCTTTACAATTTAAAAGCAATTTCCAATCTTAATTTGGAATTAAATCTTTCACCCACATACTTTGCGGCACATCTTCCATTATATCCAATTCTAATCAGGACACTAGCACCTTTGGTGGGTTTTTTAAAATCTTCACTTTTGGTAACCTTACTTTCATCTGTTGGTCTTGCTACAGTTTTTTATAGTTTCTTAAAAACATTCAATCTAACTAAAGCTCCATTTATACTTACTATAATAGTTGTTTTATTTCCAAGATTATACGTTGTTCGATCGGTTGGTTCACCTGAAACTCTTTTTATACTTCTTGTTTTATCATCAATTCTTTTCTTTGAGAAGAAGCAGTATATAGTAGCTGGAATTTTTGGTGCTTTATCTGTGATGACGAAGACCCCGGGTATTTTATTGGTAGTTGCGTATGGATTCGTTTTTGTTGAAAGGATGATTAAAGAAAAAAGATTTTCGTTTAATTGGCTGTGGATTGGATTTATTGGATTAGGACCACTGCTTGTATCTACTATCTACTGGGTGGGATATGGAGATTTTTTGGCATATTTTCATTCGGGTGATAATATTCATCTTATTTCTCCATATGCTGTTTTCAATGCTGAGGCAAAGTGGGTTGGAACGGTTTGGCTAGATGATATTTTGTTTTATTATGCTCTATACATATTTACCGTTTTAACTTTGTGGAATACAAAATTTCGGAGTTTTTTTTATTTTACCGCAGTTTTCTTAGCGGCTACTTTATTCGTGCAACATAGAGACATTGCCAGATATAGCCTGCCAATTTGGCCATTTGCAGCGATTGCGTTTGAAAAGTTTTTTACTTCCAAAAGATTTTTGATTCTATCAGTTCTACTATTTCCAGGTATTCTTTTGTATGCTTGGAATTTTATGCTCCATAACTACCTTCCAGTGTCAGACTGGACTGCGTTTCTTTGATTTTTAAAGAGTTCTTACAATTTTGGCTGACTCAAGGTACAATGATAAGATGTTGAATTATTCAAATATGTTTTTGATAATTAGGCGTTTTTGGTACCTTGGTTTGATAATTATTGTTTTATTGGGAATAGTTTTTTACTCAAGATTTAAGTCTTCGGATATTAGTTCATTCAACTCTTACGAAATTAAAAAGCAAACACTTCATAAATCACTGTCATTAACAGGTGAAATAATGGCTAATGAACGATCTATACTTCATTTCCAGACTGGGGGAAGGCTTAATTGGCTTGGAGTGAAAGAAGGGGATATGGTCAAAAAATATGATGGAATTGCATCACTTGATACACGTCAACTCCAGAAAACTCTTGAGAAATATTTAAATATCTATAGCAAACAGCGACAAAATTTTGAACAAACGAATGACGATAATGATACATTGGTCATTGCCCTATCGAAAGATCTACGAGACAGAGCAGAAAGGACGCTAAAGAATGCACAGTTTGATTTAGAGAACTCGGTTCTTGATGTAGAGCTTCAAGCAATTGCAAAAGAATTTTCCCTTCTTTATACTCCAATTCCGGGCATTGTAACTAGAATGAGCGTAACTACTCCTGGAACAAATATTTCAGTTTCAGATACATTTGAAATTGTAAATCCAGAGTCTCTTTATTTTTCGGTCTTAGCAGATCAAACCGATGTCATAAATATTACTAAAGGACAAAAAGGTAAAATCGTCTTTGACTCTTTTCCTGATCAAGAAATTGACGCAACCGTTGATTCGATCTCATTTGCTCCCGTACAAGGAGAATCAGGGACAGTTTATGAGGTAAAGTTGACATTTGACAAGTCGTCAAATCCGTATCTACTTGGGATGACTGGCGATGTCGAGTTTGTTTTAAGCGAAATTGAAAATGTGTTAGCGGTTCCTTATGAATTTGTTGAAGATATAAATGATAAGACATTTGTTTACGTGCAAAAGAACAATAAATCAATAAAAACTGAGATAGTGTTGGGAGAAGAATACCAAGGCTTATATCAGGTTTTGGACGGCGTAAAAATTGGCGAAATTATTAACGAGATTAAAAATTAATATGTATGTCTTCACTAATTCAGCTTAATCATATCTCAAAAAGATATGAAATTGACAATAATCTGATTTTTACCGCTTTAAAAGATATTAATATTACCCTTAATAAGGGTGAGTTCGCATCTCTTGTCGGTCCTTCCGGATCAGGAAAATCCACACTCATGCACATTATTGGATTGCTTGATAAACAGAGCGAAGGAGACGTAATTATCGATGGCAGAAATATTAAT
>PCVM01000088.1 GCA_002796045.1 Candidatus Roizmanbacteria bacterium CG11_big_fil_rev_8_21_14_0_20_36_8 | reverse complement strand
AAGCAGACTTTGTAAAGCGACTAAAAAAGTTACTTGAGCAAAATAAACAGCTAACGATGATTACCAATGCAGCAATGACTCCGACCAACATTGACGATATTGCTTATGGATTAAAATATTTGATGAATAATTTTAAGTCAGAAATATATCACTTAGTCGGTGGAAAAACGTACACTCCTTTTGAAATTGCTGGAATGATTGCAAAAGCTCATGGTCTTCTTGAATCGCTTATCATACCTACGAAATTTGAAGAGTATGGGAAAAATAAGTCTCCCCGCCCTCAATACTCGCTTATCATGACATCGAAAAATACGTTTCAGCCGATGAAAAAATTTGAAGAAGGTGTAAATTTAATTTAAAATAAGTAACGATTTATTAATCAACTTTCTCGCTCGTTCCGTCAAGCTTCATGTAATGCAGATCCACCTTCATATTTAGAAATCTTGCCGCAATAGCATCCTTAGCTTTTTGTAAATCATGTGCATGCCGCTCTGGCATACTTTCCGCACCATACGCTCCACATTCCTTGTGATGAATTAGAACAACTTGATTAATTATTGTGTCCACTTCTTTTGAAGCTCCGGTAGATCTGACAATATCAAATAATTTCCCCGGTAAATGCTCATCGGTAAACTTTCAAATAAATTTTTTAAAAGTAAATCAATGCAAGACGACAATCTCATCATATGTGTGGTTTGATATAAAAAGACCGTAAAGGTAAATTGTCTCTGGCGTAATGAATTCTCCTGGAATATCTACTTTAAGTCTTCCTGCAATTATCTAAGGGCTCCACTTCATTCGAAGATACACATACATGCACAAAAATACCTGTAGGTTTTTATGAGGGGCACTTCGCTTTAAAACTTAATATTATCAAACAGATGATCTTGATTGGCCAAATAAGGGAAATATAGCGGCCTCACTGTTCATGCTTTAGTGCAATTAAGCGAATTGGGGTCAGTTGGCATAAAGCTTATGAATAATACAAATACGAAAAAAAACAAATTTAAAATGGGACTTTACACATCCTTTACGCAGTCGTAGATTCTTCGAGGCGACATGTTTTTGTCCTCCCTCTCGATTTCCCACCTATCAAAAAATAATTTATATCACCCTCCCATTCTTGCATTTTAGCTTCATTTCAATTATCATTTCCCCATATGATAATAACTTTTATCGGACATGGATATGTTGGACTTGTAACTGCTTGTGTTTTTGCAGATTTTGGAAATGATGTCTTTGTGATAGGACATACTCCTGAGAAAGTTAAAAAATTAAATAATGGCGATCCACTAATCTATGAGCCAGGACTTAAAGAGCTTCTTAGAAAAAATCTTGATGCTGGACGAATTCAATTTACACTTGATTATGAAAAAGCAATTCCAGGCTCTGAAGTCGTTTTTATAGCAGTGGGCACTCCGCCTACTGCAACTGGCGAAGCTGACCTCTCAGCAGTATTGAAAGTTGCTGAAAATATTGGTAAAAATCTTAATAAAGGATATGCAGTAGTTTCATGTAAAAGCACGGTTCCAGTTGGCACAAATCTGAAAGTTGAGGAGATAATAAACAAAGTAAAGCAAGATGGTGCTGAGTTTGACGTAGCCTCATGTCCTGAGTTTCTTCGTGAAGGGACTGCAATAAATGATACTCTTTATCCTGACCGCGTTGTAGTTGGATCAAAGTCAAAAAAGGCAGTCGATGTGATATTAAAAGCTCATAAATCACTTCCAGGAGAACGTGTGATCACAGATCTGGCAAGTGCTGAAATAATCAAGTACGCATCAAATGCGATGCTTGCAACTAAAATCTCTTTTGCAAATCTAATCTCGCTATATGCAGAGGAGTCAGGCGCAGACATCGAAACAATTATGGATGCGGTTGGAGCTGACAATAGAATTGGTCGAAAGTTTCTGTACGCTGGAATTGGATATGGGGGCTCATGCTTTCCCAAGGACGTCATGGCGTTAAATGAGACAGGTAAACACTTAAAGCTCGATACTGGTCTACTTGATGCTGTTGAACAAATTAATAGGACAGTTCGAGATAATATGCTTAAAAAAATAATTAACAATGTAGATGGAAAAAATATTGCCATCTGGGGTCTAAGCTTCAAACCAAACACAGACGATATTCGTTTTTCACCTTCAGTTTACATTATTCAAGATTTGCTTAAAGCTGATTACAGTATTACAGCTTATGATCCTGCTGCAATGGAAAACGTAAAAAAACTCATCGATGATAAGATTAAATATGTTGATGACATATATGAGGCAGTCGATGGAGCTGATGCGCTAATAATTATGACCGAGTGGAATGAATTTAAGCAAGCAAATATCGAAAAAGTTATAAAACTTCTCAAAAAACCACAAATCATTGACGGAAGGAATATCTACAACCCTGACCAAATGAAGGCGATGGGAATTTCTTACCTTTCAACTGGAAGAAAAGCAGTATAATATCTTTCAAACACTATGAATATTTTGATTACTGGCGGAGCAGGCTTTATTGGATCACATCTAGCCAAACATTATGTAGATTTAGGAAACAAAGTATTTATTGTAGATAATCTAATAACTGGAAATAAAAATAATATAGCTTATTTACCACCTGATCAGATAAGTTTCTTTGAAGAAGATGTCACAGTTTTTGATTTTTCAACTCTTCCACATATTGACATTGCGTATCATCTCGCTTCCCCTGCCTCCCCTATCCAATACAAAAAACATCCAATAGAAACTATGCGTGCAAACTCAGAAGGAGCTTACCGTGTTCTTGAGCAATGCAAAGCCAGGAAATTTGATAGATTTATCCTTGCTTCAACTTCTGAAATTTATGGGGACCCACTAATTCATCCACAAAAAGAAACATATTTTGGAAATGTAAATCCAGTCGGTGATAGAGCTTGTTATGACGAGTCAAAGCGTTATGCTGAAGCAATGACTATGTCATATCATATGACATTTGATATCGATATTAGAATTGCAAGAATCTTCAATACGTATGGGCCCAATATGGAGTTAAATGACGGTCGCGTTGTCTCAAATTTTATTACCCAAGCCTTAGAAAATAATCCAATTACAATATATGGCGACGGAACACAAACAAGATCATTTTGCTATGTCACAGATCTCGTTCTGGGACTTGTGAAACTTGGAGAAACTGAGGATATTGAAGGGGAGATCATAAACTTAGGAAATCCTGATGAGAAAACCATGATTAAACTTGCAGAAATGATTCATGAAATGACTAATTCGATATCTGACATTTCATTTGAATCAATAGGCGAAGATGATCCAAAAATGAGGAAACCTGACATTGAAAAAGCTGACAAAATCCTCAATTGGCATCCAAGAGTCAGTCTAGAAAAGGGACTAATAAAAACCACTGAGTACTTTAAAAAAATGCTCAGTAAATAAATTTACTAAAAAGATGAAAACAGCAGTTATAATACTTCCAACATATAACGAATCGAGAAATATAAAAGAGCTTCTAAATAGAATAATTGTCGTCTCAAAAAAAATTGAAGACTGGATAATCAAAATATTAGTTGTTGATAGCTCATCTCCTGACGGAACAGCTGAAATTGTTAAAGAGATGGGTAAATATAATAAATCTTTGCATATAATCTCAACTGAAAAATCCGGCCTCGGGCAGGCGTATATCGATGGATTTTCATATTGTATGGAAAATCTAAATCCGTACGTGATGTTTGAAATGGATGCAGATCTTTCTCATAATCCAGATGACATTCCTGCATTTTTAAATAAAATTCAAGATGGCGCAGATTTTGTTGTTGGTTCAAGATACATTAAAGGTGGATCAATACCTAAAAATTGGGGAATAGATAGAAAAATTTTTTCCATCCTTGGAAACTTAGTAATCAGATTTGGCTTCATGAAACTTTCAATTACAGAATGGACCAATGGATATCGAGCGATAAAAACTTGGCTTGTAAAAGAACATATTGACACTCTTCGTGGGTACACAGGTTATGTTTTTCAAGTAGCATTTCTTGATAATGCAATCAAATCAGGTGCAGTCGTAAAAGAAATCCCAGTAAATTTTATTGATCGTGTCGAAGGATCCTCAAAAATTGACTCTTTTGAGTATATTTATCAAACACTTAAATATGTCTTTTTTCATTCTACTTTTATTAAATTTGCGATCGTTGGAGGAGTTGGATTCATAATCGACTTTGGAATTTCATTTTTACTTATTGAAATTATCACAACTGCAGTTTGGCTAAGCACAATCATTAGCGCAGAAACTGCAATTGTCTCAAACTTTATCCTAAATAATAAATGGAGCTTTAAACATAAAAAAATTAGTCGCAAATCAGGAAGAAAATCCTTTATTTGGAGCTTCTTAAAATTTAATATTATTGCCTCAGGATCAATAATCATTCAAACTACAGCTATGACAGTAACGACAAATATTTTTGGATTAACTTACTGGTACATCTACAAAGTATTAATTATTACTTTAGTAATAATTCCCTATTCTTACTTTTTTTATAATAAATTAGTCTGGAAAGAAAATGGTTGAACAATTATTCATTTAACTTTATAAAGTCTCCAAATACCCATCCTTCTTCTTTATTAAAAATAATTTTATACCATCCATTTGCTTCTTCAATATACTCATACTTATCTCCTGGAGTTACCTCACCAATTTTTGCAGCTAAAACTGTTGCGTCTTCACGAACATTTAATGATCCTGTGGGAGTTTCAAGGACCGTCAACGTATTTTGAGGATTGTTATCTGCAGTTGTAATATTGTCGATATCGGCCGAAGCTGTAGCTTCTTTCTTCTGTTCTGATATCTCCTGTTCAAGAGTTTTGTGCGTCTTGTCTAGGGCAAGTTTAAAGAGCGAATTGACTATGTGCCCTTTTTCAACATTGATTTTTTGTGACCTTTTGAAAAAACCTGGCAAATATACCGCCAATTCATGCTCTCCCACTGGAACCTCATCTAGAACGATAGGAGATACCCCTTTTTCATCATTATTGAGAAAAACTATTGCACCGGGCGGATTTGTTACGAGAGATACCTGCCCAGTCTCACTTAATGGTGACTTTTCCATCGCTGTTAACGTCAATATTTCACCAGCTGACGTAAGATCTGACGTCCCCATTTCACGACTAATATAAGTTAATGAATTTTCAAAAACCTGCACTTTTCCTTCCCAAGTTACAGTTTTCGTATCTTCTCCCTCTGGAATAAGTTTTATAGTATATTCGCCAGGAACAAGTCGAGTCTCAAATGTTGTTGATCCCACTGGAGCGCTGTTTATAAAAACGCCAGCTGTTGGTGAAGATACAATTTTAATCCTCCCAGTATTTCCCGGACTATCAAAAAAGAAAAATTTAACTCCCACAAATAGTATAAAAGCAAGAATCAATCCTGCAAAAACAATTAGTTTTCGTTTCATAAGTGTGTACATTCTACTAAAAAAAATTTGTTATCACACCTTGATCGTTTAAATCACATCTTAACAACGAATGTCTTATCTATGATATTATGAATATCACTCGAGTTATTGTAAGACTAAATAATGAAAACATTAAAAAAATTCATTCCCTATCTAATTCTTATCTTCTCCCTTGCTTTTCTATCAATAATCGTACGTTCAATTTTACATAATAACCAACGTCTTCTTTATGATGTAGACTTTCAACTATTTATAATTGGGTCAATATTATTTATAGGTTATTACATAAATCGAATAGCCCCAAAAACGATAATTCCTTCATTCGTTTGGGCAATATTTGCAGGCATGGCATTACAACCTGTACTGTCTTTTTTTATGGAAGATATTGAGGGACTAAAAGTAATAATGGAGGTTTTTGGAGCAATTATTTTATTTGCTGGAGGCCTAGAAATTCCATTTCAGAATTTTAAAAAATGGTTTTTACCTATTGCGACACTTTCATTGGTTGGAGTAATTCTAACTTCTATCGGCTTTTCATTTATTATTTATGGGTTAATGAATTTTCTTGGCGAGTTCGATGCGGCTTTAATTCCTTCTATGCTTATTCTCAGTGCTGCTTTGTCCTCAACCGACCCAACGGCGATCATACCTACTTTGAATATGCTAAAATTCAAAAGACCTGAGATTAAACAAATTGCAATCTCCGAATCTGCACTAACCGATGTGTCAGGTAGCGTATTCACAAGGTTTCTTATTCTTGCGCTAATTACTGCGCCAAAAATAAATAATGGAATTCTAAACTATTTTGTTCCCCTTCTTCAAAAAAGCACTTATGATGCTTTCGCTCTACAGATAATTTCCGGTATTCTCGTTGGATATCTTGGATTTCTTATGATTAAGAATTTTTATTATTCACAAAATCACGACGAAGAGTCCGATCCTGCATTACTTATATCGATCCCAATTTTTACTTTTGTTCTTGGAAATATTCTGAGCGGTGCTGGTTTTTTAGCTGCTTTTACAAGTGGGCTAATGAGCGATACTATTGGAGGCATGAAAAAAGTTTCTCACTTTTACGAAAGTTTACTGAACCATTTAATTAAACCATTTATCTTCATTATTTTGGGAGCGCTTGTGCCTATTTCAATACTTGTTGACCTTGCACCGATTGGAATAATCTCTGGCTTAATTTTCATGTTTATTCTTCGTCCAATTGTTGTTTTCGTTACCCTCTCACCTTGGTGGTTTAAGCATATGTTCAAGCTCAAAGATCTTCTTTTTCTCAGTCTAATTCGTGAAACTGGAATAATCGCTGCAATTCTCATTGTCATTGCAGCAACTTTTGACATTATCCAATCTGATTTTGTAATTGCGATAGGCATGTGGATTATCCTGATGACATTAATAATTGAGCCCCCATTGACACCATGGCTTGCAAAAAAAATTGGCGTAGCTGAATAGTAACAATTGCGGTATCATATCTTCATGATAAAGACGAGAATTAAAAAGATCTTCTCTGAAGCTTTAATAAAATCAAAACTCGACCTCAATGGACTTACTGTTATACCTCAAAATAACGAAAATTTTGGAGATTATTCGACAAGCATCTCTCTACAACTGGCAAAAGTGGAGAAAGCTAATCCTATGATTTTGGCAGAAAAGATTGCAAAAAACATCCCTACTGATGATCTAGTTGAAAAGGTTGAAGTGATAAAACCTGGGTTTATAAATGTATGGATAGCTAAGAAGCAACTTCTTAAAAATCTCACAAAAATTGATAATAAGTACGGAAATTCAACTCTTGCCAAAAGAGAGAAAGTTATTGTCGAGTACTCTTCACCAAATATCGCAAAACCATTTACAATCGGTCATCTTCGCTCAACGATAATCGGTGATGCGATTGCAAATATACTTGAGGCAACAGGTGCGAAAGTTTACAGAGACAACCATTTGGGAGACTGGGGAACTCAATTTGGAAAGCTGATTTATGCAATCAAGACTTGGGGCAATGAAAATGAGATAAAAGATGCAGATAATCCCGTTAGAATTCTAGTTGATTTATACGTTCGATTTCATAAAGAAGCTGAGATAAATCCGCAGTTAAACGATGAAGGACGAATGTGGTTTAAAAAACTTGAAGAAGGAGATGCTGAAGCTAGAAGACTTTGGACTCAGTCTATTGAATGGTCATGGAATGAATTTGATAGGCTCTACAAAAAACTTGGCATTAAAACAGAAAAGTTTGAAAATAATGGTCGCGGATATGGCGAATCCTATTTTGAAGATAAAATGTCTCCCATTATTGATGAATTAAAGAAAAAAGAAATTTTAACTGAAAGTAAAGGAGCATTTCTTGTATTTTTTCCAAATGATAAATATCCTCCACTTATGCTCATAAAACAGGACGGCGCAACACTGTATGCCACACGCGACCTTGCAACTGATGCATTTCGACTAAATAGATATGGAAAAAATGTAAAAATAATTAATGAAGTTGGAGCTGAACAATCTCTGTATTTTCAACAATTATACGAAACAGAAGTTCTTGCAGGTTGGTTAAAAAGAGAAAAAAGAGTTCATATAAAACATGGGATGTACCGATTTAAAGATTCAAAAATGTCTACAAGAAAAGGAAATACTATTTGGCTTGAAGATGTTCTGAAAGAAGCGACCAATAGAGCTATTAAACTAGGTAAACTTGAAAATATAAAAGTGTCAGAAGTGATAGGTGTCGGTGCATTAAAATGGAACGATCTAAAAAAAAGCTCGCATTTGGATATAGTTTTTGATTGGGAAGATGTTTTGAATATGCAAGGAAATTCAGGACCATATATTCAGTACACTTACGTTAGATGTAGATCTGTACTAAATAAAGTTGACAAATACGACTTTACAACCGAAATCGAAGAAACAGTCAATCTTAACAATGACGAGCTTGTATTAATACGCTCTTTGCTGAAGTATCCCGAAACTGTACTTGAGGCTGCAAAAGCTTATGCACCAAACTATCTTTGCACTTATTTATATGATTTATCACAGAAATATAACCTTTTTTATCAAAAAAATCCAATATTAAAAGCTGAAGACACTGAACAAAAGAATTTACGACTAAAAATAACCTTAGCTGTTTCTAATGTTTTACAACATGGACTTAACCTTCTTGGCATCAAGACTGTTAAGAAAATGTAATTTTTTTTAATATTTACGGGGTAGGAGATGGTGTTATTTCCTCAGTAGGTGTTAAATCACCTACTGCCACTTCACTTGCATCTTTATCAACTACTTCTTCAACAACCATCGAGTCTCCATTTTTATCAAAACTACCGATGATAACTACCACAGCCTCAGCATCATCAATCTCCTCAGCTCTCGCTTTAACATCGTATTTTTCTTCAAGTACCGATTTTAAAGCATCAATCCATGATTTTGGAA
>PCVM01000014.1:7535-8859 GCA_002796045.1 Candidatus Roizmanbacteria bacterium CG11_big_fil_rev_8_21_14_0_20_36_8 | reverse complement strand
GGCAATTCCCTGTTCAAAATGAAGCTCTTCATAGCGACATGGAAATGCAATTGGTGGGTTATCCTCAATATTTGTGAAAAAAGCTTTCAGTTCAGGCTTTTCCTCAAATAATTTAGTCTGATCTTCAAGGCTCATTTCATTATTCAAAATCGGCTCAATTGCTTTAAATTCTTCATCATGCTCACAAAGATCTGTTTCCTTTCCTTCAAGGGGATATTCATAATCAGTAAATGTTTTTTGAACTTGAACATCAATTCCACCTAGCGTATCAATAGCTTTGATAAATCCTTGAAAATCAACAGATACATAAGCGTCAATTTTCATACCGGTTATATCAAAAATTATTTTTTTAATAAGCCCTGAAGGATTTTTATCTGAATAATAAGAAGAGTCGACATCAGGGTAATTTTTTGGGAAAAGCGCCATTTGGTAAATTGCATTTATTTTGCTATGAAAGGGAGCGGATTTTGTTGGAACATTTACCCAAACATCGCGCGGAATTGACACAAGCACGACATGCTTCTTCTTTAGATTGATATTTGCAACCATTATCGTATCTGTTAGATTTGCTCCGTCGTGGGTTCCTCCGCCATATCCGAGAATCAGCAAAGTGTAATCCATTTTTTCTTTCACCTCTCGATTACTATTTTCTGTGTCCTGAGAATCAGTATGAATAGCGTTATAAAATCCAATAACCCTAACTACAAAAAAAATTAAAAGCATCAATAAAATAATTCCAAAACCAATAAGTCCATATTTTATAGCTTTATTTCGCATTGCTATCCTATTTAATCGTGATTTAAGCATAAAAAGTAATTATACTGTAAAGTGATCTGTGTGAAAACTCTAATATATTCTCCAGATTGTGAAGGTTGAAACATTAACGTATAATAACAATTGAAATGAAATTTAAAGATAAAAATGGCAAAGAGTTAAGCATAAGGAAAGTATTTGAAAAAGCGATTGTGAGATTTCGCCAAACATTACTTGAGATAGAGATTGTTATTTTATACATACTCTGCTTGATTCCAATCGGAATTTTACGAGTGGGAATATTACGACTTGCAGGTATGAAAATTGGAAGCTCAATGATAAATCCTGGCGTGCGAGTTTACGACCCTGAGAACATTAAGGTAGGAGATGATAGCATAATTGGAGATAACGCCATTCTTGATGGACGAGCACTTCTTAGAATTGGTAGTCACGTCGATATTGCCACTGAAGTTATGATCTACAATTCTCAGCACGATATTCACGATCCTGGTTTTACTGCAATTGAAAAATTAGTTGTCATTGAAGACTATGTATTTATTGGACCTAGAGT
>PCVM01000014.1:0-7529 GCA_002796045.1 Candidatus Roizmanbacteria bacterium CG11_big_fil_rev_8_21_14_0_20_36_8 | reverse complement strand
TTTGCCAGGAGTCACAGTTGGTCGCGGGGCGGTAATTGCTGCAGGAGCGGTGGTGACCAGCGATGTCGAGTCTATGTCCATAGTTGGAGGAGTTCCCGCAAAAAAGATAGGCAATAGAAATATCAAAGAGTTGTCATACAGATTGAGACGTAGGGAATTGTTTAATCTTTTTTAAGTTTTTGTTCCGCGCAAGAATACTGCCCTCCATGGCCTGTAGTTTGAAAAAAACGTTTCATCAATTGAGATTGTTCCATCGATTTTAATGACCTTATAATCAAATTTTGTCTTCGCACCCCAAGCTGCATAATCAATCTGTTTAACCTGTCCATTCGGAAGTGTTGGATCATCTTCATACGTCGGTTCAGGTGGTGGCGCGACGTCCCAGATAGTGACAGGGGAGATCTGGACGTCGCGCCCATCTGGAGTCCCATACATTTTAAAAACTAAAATATTATTTGCAGTATCTTCCTCAGTTTCAATAAGTATTGCTCCAGGAGTATTGTTTTGAAATTTGAAATCTACAGAGGGTGAGTATATTGTTGCATCAAATCCAGGCTCGGAACCATTTTCGTAATAACTAACTCTATACGCATGTGCTGTGCGATCGATAATTGGTAGCCCGGTATCTAATGCTGCTCTAAAAAGAGTTGTTGATACTTGACAGACGCCGCCTCCATCACCAAGAACTGTTTTACCATCTTTGATTACATATGCGGCTTGGTAGCCAGTTGATGCAGAGATGTCTCCAATGACATCATTAAATGAAAAAACTGAGTTTTTTGGCACAATTAATCCGTTGAACTTAGAAGCAGCGAGTAGAACGTTATGAATTCTAGACTCAATTGAGTGGCTATAATTTGAGACTCCCTTACCTATCAACTCCGAGATACCTAGATTATTAGCCTGCGCAATAGTGATATCAGGGTCTATGGCTTTACTTATCTGAACAACTTTAATTTTCGTATTATTTTCAGTTATTTTTTGAATTTCTTTATCAATGTCTTCTCGTAATTTATCTGAAAGAATTTTACTTCCACTAGCATGAGCTTTAAATTGAGTCACGCGCCCATTTTTAAAATGGAATAATGCATTTTGTGCAGGGTGATTATATGTTTGCTCAGCGACTGTGATATATTCATTAATAGCAATTGTATCGTATCGAAGTTTTGTTTCAAATGTGTATTCTATGACTCCAAAAACACCGTTTAGCTGTTGAAAAATTCTGGATGGAATATGCTGAGATCTTCCAATAAGTAGTGCCTGATCAACTTTTGTAGAAATATCTCGTTCGATTTTCAGTTGAGTACCAGACAGCGTTGCTTCAATTACATTTTCGTTTAAAATTTCTACAACCGCCCCACTGAGATAAGAATCTCTGCGCTCTAGCTGTTTAATAGCCTCATCTTTTGTTTTATACCCCATCTCTATCCCATCGATTACAGTATTAGGATATATTTTTTGCCCTACTTGTAATTGGATATTTATCCAGATGCCAATCAGGGTAGCTCCTGTCAAAAAAATAGTCGCAGAGAATATAATCAAAACCCTAATTTTTATTGATAATTGCGAGAGGTGTTTCATATTGTATGATAGATATATGGATGATAACCAAAATAATGACAAGATACAACGTCCAGTTTTTATGAAACCTGAGGAAGTTGGGGATGGAGTTGAGAATCCAGAAGAAATATCAGGAAGTTTTCCGGCTGATATGCCTGAAAACATCCCAATTTATGAACACAGTACAAACAAGGGAATATATATTATTGGTATAGTCATTTTTTTTATGGCAGTATTTGGAGGTGTCTATTGGTTCTTTCTTAAGGATATGCTTGCTGCGGGTGACAATCCCACTTCCGTGCCTGTTTCTTCTAGCGCTGAGCCGGTAACTTTGACTTATTGGGGACTTTGGGAAGATGTAGATATTTTTCAACCTGTTATTGATAAATATGAAAAAGAAAACAGCAATATAACAATAGAGTATGAGCGAATGTCTCCGGAACAATATTTGGCGAGATTGGTCGCAAGAAGCAAAGCAGGCAATGGTCCAGACATCTTTCGATTCCACAACACTTGGTTGCCTCAGATCAAAGAAATCATAGCTCCCATTCCAGAAGATATTTACACAAAAGATGAGTTTGAAAAATCTTTTTATCCTATACACAAGAAAGATCTCAGTATCGGTGAGCAAAAATTTGGCATTCCACTCTCTATTGATGGTTTAGTACTAATTTATAACAAAAGACTTTTAGGACAAGCAGGAATTTCTGAAGCACCTACTACTTGGGTTGGATCTGAGAATGATGTTTTTTCTGCAGTTGAAAAGCTGACAGTAAAAGATCCAACTGGGTCGATTGTCACATCTGGTATTGCGGCGGGAACTGCCACAAATGTCGATCATTTTGGCGAAATATTTTCTGTTCTGCTTTTACTTAATGGAGGAGATTTTACAAAACTGAGTGAACCAGAAGCTGTTGAAGCGCTAGAATTATATAGGAAATTTTCAGAAGATGGATTTTGGAGCGAAGATATGTCAAACTCCACCACGTCTTTTATTCAGGAAAAAGTTGCAATGATTTTAGCTCCTTCATGGCAGATAATTAATATCAAATTGCAGAATCCAAACCTAGAAATAGGTGTTGCAAAAATACCAAAAGGTATCGATGATGCCGAAGTTTCTCTTGCTAGCTACTGGGTAGAGGGAGTGAATGTTTTTAGCAAATCTCAAGCCGAAAGTTGGAAATTTTTGAAGTATTTATCAGAGAAAGAACAACTTCAGTTGATGCATGAAGAACAGTCAAAAATTAGATTATTTGGTTCTGCTTTTCCACGTCGCGATATGGCAAAACTTCTATCTGACCATCCGTATTTGTCACCTGTTATATCTCAAGCTGAGAACGATATTTATGTCTCACTTCCTGTTGCAGATTTTACTCACGATGAAGGAATGAATGACGAAATCCTTCAATACTTGGAAAATGCTATTAGTGCGACGGTTAATGGTACTGATTATGCTGCTGCGCTAAGTACTGCGCAGCAAGGGGTTACCACTGTGATGGGAAGATATAAAATTGAGTAGTTATTGATTTTATGCTAATATGATTGGGTATGGGTTTTACAATACCTTTTTTTAATAAAAAAAATACCCGCTTAGATTACTTTGGTCTTTACCTCACTGACTCTTCAATTTTTGGCTTTGTTTTTAAAAATCAAGACGGGATCACCACTATTCTCTCTCAGAGTACTTATTCACTTACTGCAGGGTTTGACAAAGTGTTGGAAGATGTTGATAATCTTATTTCAGAACTTGAATTAAAAACAAACCTTGATCTTGAAAGGACTATTTTTTTCCTTCACACTTGGATGATCGATCAGGAAACTTTTGAGATTAAAGAACCTTATAAAGGTATTATTCAAAATCTTTCTAAAGGTTTAGAACTCAAACCATTGGGTTATATAGATGTTTTTGAAGCCTTAGAAAGATACTTTGTTGAAAAATCAATTGTCAATACAGTTGGCATAGAAGTCAATAAATCCAAGATTGGAGTACATATTTATGTTGGAAACCGTATTGTTCACAGGCAATATGCAGCTAGAACTGATGATGCTGGAGATGATATCAATAGTGTTTTTAGAAATTTACCAAAAGATATTATTTTACCGAAGACTTTACGACTTTTTGGTGATGTTGATAAGGCAGAGTTAGCTTCCCAGTTGGCGGAGTATAGTTGGGATGATAAAATTTTCCCAGCTCATCCGACTATAGAGATAATAAAAGATGCTGATCTAAATTTGATTTTATCCAAGACCTGTATTTTTGAGTTTAATACAAATGAAAACTCTAAAGATGTTTCAACCTCGATCAACACCGAATTTCTTCCAAATAAATTAAATGAAACAGAGCCTCCTTCTCAGGCTGTCTTTGGATTTCGACAATCACACGATGTACTATTGGATGAGCCTCAGCCACAAAATGAACCTATCAGACCACCTGTTTTCGAACTTAAAACAAAAATAAAACCTACAAATAATAGGTTAAGTTTTATTGATAAAATTAAAAATAAAGCTTCACAAATATCACTTCCAAAAAATCCATCTTCTGGCAAAAATAAAATAATTATCAGTACAATCATTATCATATCTGTAATTATAGGCTTGATAGCAGTATATGAGTATTTCATTCATTCACTTCACATCAAAATTTTTTTAAATACGACTCAAGTAGACAAGACGTTTGAGATAAATTTACCCATCAAAACCTCCAATACTGAGGAGCTTGCGATAATTAAAAATATTGCAAACGAAAAATATTCAAAAACTATTCCAACCACAGGATCTCGCGAGGTTGGTGAAAAAGCAACTGGGACAGTCATCATCCACAACTTTGACAACACAGAAAGAACATTTACTAGTGGAACTAAAATCATTAAAGACGAATTAGTTTACACATTGGACTCTGATGTGAAGGTTGATAAAGTAACAGAAAAAACTGCCGGTACTAAGGAGTCAGGTAAGAAAGAAGTTGGTGTTACAGCTTCTGAAATTGGACCAGTTTATAATGCCAAATCGGGCACAAAACTTCAATTAGATTCACTTTCAGATGCGCTTTATTACGCAATTGTAAGTGAGGATATCAAAGGCGGTACGAGAGAGGAAGTACCTACGGTTTCTACTGATGATATTGAGGCGTTACAAAGTGTGGTGGAAAAACAGGCCAAAGATCAGACAGATAATATTCTTGGGGCATCAATATCTGAAGATGATCTTTTGATTGAAGATCTTGTGGATGTTTCGTTATCAAAAACATCATTTTCAGGTGAAGTTGGTGAGGAAGCAAAGTCATTAAAAGTTGATACAGACGCAGAAATAGAGTATTTTTTTCTAAAAAAATCTTCGCTTACAAAGCGTCTTAAAGAATTATTGTCCAAAGATATTAGTAGTGAATATATTGTCGATCCGAAACACCTTACTTACACGATCGAAGGCGTTGACGCAGGTACGAATGACGTAATTCTTACAGTCGATACTGTAGCTCTTACTCATAAAGCAGTTGATGAGGAAGATGTTAAAATGAAATCCAAATCACAATCTTTAAAATTGCTTGAGTCTAAATTGATTTCTGAGTACGGTTTTGAGCATATTGAAATAGAGCAGCCATTTGGCGGAATTCCATTTCTATCAAATTGGACGCCACTATTCACCAAAAATATTACGATTTCTACCTCTGTGAGGCAATAAGTCTATGCCACTTAGAGTTTATACAAAGTCGAAAAGATCTCCCTATCGTCATCAGATTGAGGTACTGTCATATATAGTTTTGATACTTGGTGCGGGGATTCTATTTTGGGCAATATATCCAATGGTTTCTTTTGAACTTTATGCCCAACTATTTTTAAAACGAAGTGCATCATCTCCTATACCCGAATCTCAAACTGTATCATCTTTAGAGTTTGCCAAATCAATTTACTCTGAGTCGACAAGTTTATCGAGCAACCTTCGAGATTTCACTAAAGCCGACCTTTGGTTTCCAAAGTCGAAACTCCCTTCGGCAGCTGAAGATTTTCAAGTCAAAGAATACTCTCTATCTATTCCACGACTGAATCTTGATGAATTGTCAGTTGTTGTAGGCGGAAATGATCTGTCAAAAAGCCTTATACATTACTTACCTACTTCACTCCCGGGTCAATATGGGAATGTAGCAATTTTTGGGCATTCGACTCTTCCTCAGCTTTTCAATAGTAAGGATTACAAATCAGTCTTTACGTATTTGCCTAAGTTAGAAGTAAATGATTCAATTTTTATAACCGTTGAAGGGAAGGAGTATGAGTATGAAGTCTACAATATGTATATTGTCGATGCAGATGAGGTGTCAGTGTTAGAGCAACAGTTTAACGACGCAGTACTCACCCTTGTCACATGCGTACCTCCTGGGACTTATCTCCAGAGACTGATCGTAAATGCTAGGCTGGTCAGAAACACTGCTTTAAAGTAATTCATTTGTCTCTTTATTTTAACCTATAGTTTTGGTAGAATACCGCTATGATTTCTGGAGATTTTATTGTTGAAAAAATTACTTATATTTTTGTGAATATTTTTTCAATCACGCTTTATATTGTGGTGATATTTTTGGTATCACTTGGTGAACTATCTGTAAAAATTATAATTTTACCGACAGAATTACTGTTAAATTTTTTTTTTAAACTCTATTTAAATGTAAAAAAAACTAAGCCACAAAATGTGTTTTTAGTTACAAAGCATTCGGTTAAATGGGTATTTCTAAAACTATATGATGTTTTTTATGTTATTAAAAAAAGAATAATATCGACTATTACAGGGCTTGTAGAGTATTTTCGAGGGAACTATTTGCAACATTTTGTTTATGGATTTATGACGTGTCTTGCAGTCTTTGTTCTTTATCAGTCGTATTCATTTATAAATAATCTTCCAAATCCGTATTTAATTGGCAAAGTAAATTTTTCACAATCGACACATCTCTATGATCGAAATGGAAAGCTGCTTTACGAAATTTACCGTGACGTCAATCGAACCTCAGTCCATATAGAAGATCTTCCCGACTATATTATTCAGGCGACTATAACTATTGAGGACAAGAATTTTTACAATCATATGGGCATTTCTTTTTTTGGAGGGATTTTAAGAGCTGCAAAAGACACATATAGAACAAAAGATCTTCAGGGTGGTTCTACACTTACACAACAGCTTGTAAAATCAGCACTTCTAACTCCAGAACGAACGATCTCTCGGAAGTTAAAAGAGATGCTTCTTGCAGTATGGACAGAACAAATTTACACAAAAGATGAAATTTTAGAGATGTATCTCAATCAAGTTCCGTACGGAGGATCTTCGTACGGGATTGAAGAAGCTTCAAAAGTATATTTTGGTAAACAAGCAAAAAAACTTACGCTCAGTGAGGCGGCATTACTTGCTGGATTGCCAAAAGCGCCATCAATATATTCACCGTTTATTGATCCTGATCTAGCAGTGAAACGTAGAAATCAAGTAATAAATGAAATGTTTAAGCTTGGCTATATAACTTCCTCTGCGAGAGATGGAGCTTTAGCTGAAGATCTAATTGTTCAGCCACCAACTACAAATATTCGAGCACCACATTTTGTTATGTATATGCGCACATTACTTGAGAAGGAGTATGGTAGTAAAAAGGTCGAAGAATCAGGCTTTGAAATTACCACAACTCTAGATCTTGAAATACAAGAAAAAGTTGAATTAATCTTAAAAGAAGAACTTGAAGAACTTACAGATCGAAATGTTTCAAATGGAGGGGTTATAATTCTTGATCCAAAAACCGGAGAGATTATTGCCATGGTTGGATCTGAGGATTATTTCAAAGATTCCTATGGAGCATATAATGTTACAACAGCTTTACGTCAACCCGGATCGGCATTAAAGCCTGTTCTTTATGCGATGGCACTCGAAACAGGAGGTTTTACAGCAGCTTCTAGAATTGACGATTCGCCAATAATCTTTCAAGTTCCAGGCAGTGAGTCCTA
>PCVM01000102.1 GCA_002796045.1 Candidatus Roizmanbacteria bacterium CG11_big_fil_rev_8_21_14_0_20_36_8 | reverse complement strand
AACACGATGTTCCCTCCAGATTCCTCCCGAGGGTCACCCTAGAAATTTGCATGTTCAAAAAAGATTTCAACAAGACATTTCATTTGGAGGATCGTTTTAACTATACAGGATTACTTCATATCTTGTCAAGTCCAAGAAATCAACGTGTTATACTTGTTTGGTATGAAACAAAAGAAAGGCCCAATAATATTAATTATCGTTCTGGCTGTTGTAATGGTTTTTATTCTTGGTTTTTCATACGGCAAAACGATTGAATCTGAAAACAAAGCAATTGCGTATCTATTGAGTATTACTCCCTCACCACCCACCTCGAAACCACCTTTTAATAATTATCTGTCTCTTAAGCATGCTGGATGCAAAGTCGAGTTTTTATATCCATCTTACCTAAAAATTAAAAAAGAAAGCTCAACTGAAGCGGTATTAGAATCTGACGACTTAAGTCAATTCATAAGGCTTAATTGTTCAGATTTAAAAATATCTCCTCCAAAAGAATCTTCAAAATCCATAGTTATTTCAAATCAACCAGCGATATTAACAACTAACAAAGATCTGACAATTCTTACTACAAAACACCAAAAAACTGAAAAGTACATCACAGCCTCAATGTCAGTCGGATTATCCCCACTAATAGAAAAAACATTTGAATTTTCCTCAGAATAATATGACAAAGGAGAAGAAAATTTCTATTGCCTATTTCGGAAGCCCCGCACTCTCAGTCAAGCTTTTGGACAAACTTCTGAATGGAACCGCACTCTTAATCTCATTAATTGTTACACAACCTGATAAACCCTCTGGAAAGCGCCTTTTAAATACTCAAACTCCTGTAAAAGAATATGCAGTCAAACATTGTATCGATGTATTTGATAAAGCTATCAGTCCTGAAAATGAAGAATTGCTAATTGAAATGATGGCCAAAAAAAAGATTGACCTTGGGATCGTCTTTGCTTATGGCCAATTTCTTTCAATAAAACTTCTAAACAGTCTAAAATATGGGTTTTGGAACGTTCACCCCTCGCTGCTTCCAAAATACAGAGGTCCATCGCCTTTAATATATCCTATTCTAAACGGCGATAATAAAACCGGGATCACGCTTATTCAGGTAAATGAAAATATGGATCAAGGAAATATTATCAAACAACAAGAGTTTCCGATCGGAGAGTCTACCACAAGGTTAGATATTGAATCTCAGATCGCACCAATTGCATCAAAGTTAATTCAAAGCACCTTGTCAGACTTAATCAATGGTCTTGACATAGCGACGTATCCCCAGAATAATGACATGGCAACATTTACCAAAAGCATCAAAAAGCAAGATGGCTTAGTCGAGCTTAAAATACTTGATAAAGCCTTAAAAGGCAAAGATAATGAAGCGGTAAATATCAATCGTAAATATCGTGCATTTACAACCTGGCCTGGAATATGGACTAAAATCATCTCTAATAACAAAGAGCTGAGATTGAAGCTTCTAGATCTGGATTTGATTAACAACAAAATAATTCTAAAAATCGTACAGCCAGAAGGAAAAAAACCGGTAAGCTTCAAACAATGGAACGAAGCTTATAGGATTTTCCCACTCCGTTAAATTAGGCTTCATCAAACCTTATTCACTAGTCAATATCCTATAAATATTTGTATTAATAAATCCGATAGCAATTTATAATTTGTAGTATTTTTTAGGCTCTTTAAAGGCTCAAAAGAACGTAAATGTTACTACGACAATAACTATAAATTATGTAAACACTGAGAGCGAAATCCATTAGTACTAACGCTTAGGATAATATTTATATTGATAATTGATCGGGCTTTTACAATAAGCTAAACTGCAATAATTTAAAGTCGTACACGTTCACATCAAAAATTGCCTTGAGAACAATCTAAAACGAAATAGTCCTAATGTAGCAAATCTTCATCTAATTTGCCAATTCAATAAATATAATCGTTATGTTCGAGTACCCTACCTGAGTATATGTATACAAAACAATAAATTATTTATCCACAATCTATCCACATTCATTTTTTATTAATCACCCGATTTTAGTCAGTATTATTTTCAACAATCTTGAAAATTTGATCAGTTTATACTCGATATCTAAATTTGAAGATCGTAGGTGATTATTTGTGAATTAAACATGAATTTACATATACCTAAAGTCTATTTTGAGTTGTGCATAATTTTATCAACCCACATCTGTACATTTTTTTATGATTTTTAGATATTATATTTTTTGTTACTGCAGCAAACCAACGCAATTACAATAAATTTACTATTAAAACCCCATTTCAAGCTATTGATTGTCACAAAAGCCGGCATTGTTTTGTCACGACTCATGTCAAATTATTTTTATCAGTCTTGGTATTTGAGTGCAAATCTCGTAGTATCGATCGATGTATTATTATAGAGCCATAAATTAAAACAATATTTCAGTTCATTTTTTATCAAAAGCAACATGCTTTGATCCCATTTTATCTTTGTCAACTGCAGCAGTTGGAACTAGAGGTTATCTCTAAATTAAATCACGAATGTCATTTTAAACTTGTTTCAGAATTCAGAAAGATGCCTAATCCATTTCAGCATCTCAACAATAAAATCTCAAAACAAGTTTAAGATGACAAATATGACATCTTGTTTTGCGATAACTGTATTTATTTAAAGCGTAATTATTCTCATAATAGATTGCGAAATTTATGAAATTATTTATTGACGACATTAAATACTCCGAGTTGATGATTAATCTAAATTTAAGCGATAATATACACGAACGTAATATTAATATTTTATAATTTACAACCAATCTTTAATATATTTTTACTTTATGAATATTAAATTCTATCCTTTTTGATGTTATTATATAATTGAATATATAATCGTGTTTTTATCAATTAATTTTATAAAATAGCTGTTTTTACGATCCAAACTTGTGTTTATATTTTATGAGCAATATTATTGTTATAAGATACACTTTTTTTTAAATTATCAATAGAGCATCGATGCATATTAATATATTTAGTAACATTTTGATATAGTCAATTAATGATTAATATATTTTGCTCATTTTTTAAGATATGATAAAATAATCAAAGCATGAAAGTATCCATTAAAAGAATTGATTTTACTCTACCACTTCCAAAATATCACACCAGTGGTTCGGTCGCCTTCGACCTCTATGCTAGGGTCACAATTACTGCCAAACCCTTTGAGCCAATTGTCGTTCCTGCAAATATCATTGTTAAGGTTCCAAGTAATTATGTCTTGATTTTGGCAAGTCGAAGCTCAACTCCAAAAAAAAAGAGTCTCATGATAGCTAATAGTATTGGCATAATTGACCAAGACTATCATGGGGAAACTGACGAAGTAGGAGTCCAAGTTCTCAATTTCTCAAAAAAAAATGTTTTAATCAAAAAAGGAGAACGTATCGCACAGGCTATGCTGGTAAAAATTGCAAAAGTTAGTGAATTTGTTGAAGCTAATAAAATGAACTCAAAATCAAGAGGCGGTTTTGGAAGCACAGGATAATTTAATTTTCAATTTATGTCAACCCACCCTGAACAACAATATCTAGACTTGTTAAGAGACATCAAGATCAATGGAACCTGCAAAAATGATCGGACGGGTACTGGTACATATAGCCTTTTTGGTAGACAAATCCGATTTGATTTGTCTAAAGGCTTTCCACTTTTGACTACAAAAAAGGTATTTTTACGTGGAATAATTATTGAATTATTATGGTTTCTAAAAGGAGAGTCAAATATTAAATACCTCATTGAAAACGATGTCCATATTTGGAATTCATGGCCATATAAATATTACAAAGAAACAAATGAAAAAAAAGGCAAAGAAGTGTTGTCTCAACAAGATTTCATTGAAAAAATTAAAAACGACGGTAAATTTGCAAAAATTTGGGGAGAGCTGGGACCAGTATATGGAGTTCAGTGGAGACATTGGAAAGATGAAAATGGTCAAGAAATTGACCAAATCGCACGAGTTATCCAACAGATAAAAAATAATCCAGATTCGCGTCGAATTATTGTATCAGCCTGGAATGCGTCAAAAATTGATGAAATGGCAAAATCAGGACTTCCACCATGTCACACAATGTTCCAATTTTATGTGTCAAATGGAAAACTTTCTTGTCAACTTTACCAAAGAAGTGCAGATGTATTTTTGGGCGTACCTTTTAACATTGCTTCATATGCTCTATTGACAATGATGGTTGCAAAAGTAACAGACCTCCAGCTTGGGGACTTTGTGCACACCTTTGGAGATGTGCATATATATAAAAATCACCTAGAACAAGTCGATATACAATTGACGCGGAAGCCTAAACAATTTCCAAAAATGAAGATTGATAACGCTGTAAAAGATATTTTTAGCTTCAAGCCAAGCGATTTCAAACTTTCGGGTTACGATCCACACCCTCCGATTAAAGCACCTGTCGCAGTGTAATCTACAATTATTTGCTAGAATGTATTTATGAGTATTATTTCGGTCTATGATCCAACCCATACTGATTCAAAAAGTCGAGTGCGTGGTATTGGAAGGTATTTTTCAACATTAAAAACTGCATTTTCAAATATTGAAAGTAAGGCTATTGACCCAAATAAGAAATACGGCCACTCACCTCTTGATTCGGAAAGTGAAAATTCAGACTCCAATTACTCCTTTAAATATACCAATACAGTAAAAACTGTCAGATCTGATTTTCATTTCATAAATCCATTTTTCAATCACATTCAAAAACCTCTTCATCTCAGAAGCATCGGGAAAAAACAGATAGCAGTAATCCACGATCTAATCCCTCAGGAGTTTCCAAGAGAGTTTCCAGTCGGGATCAAAGGAAAAATATTCAAATTTCTAAACTCATATTCACTCAAATCATATGATTATATCGTAACCGACTCAAATGTCAGCAAAAAAGTTATTCAGGATTTTTTAAAGATTGCAGATGATAGCATTTCCGTGATTTATCCAACATTTGACAAAATTTTCACTCCACATATGGATCAAAATGAAGAAGCTATAAATCATCACCACCCTTTTCACAATATAAACGATCGATCTGTGGCTGAATTTACTCCAATTGATCCTGGTGGAACCAAAAACCCCGTACTTGAAAGTCTAAAAGACTATGTAATTTATGTGGGGGATGCGACTTGGAACAAGAATCTTCCAAATTTAGCGCGCGCACTGAAAATAGTCGATTTTCCTTGTGTTTTTGTTGGAAATATTTTTGGAACAGTTAATTCTACGGGGATTTCTACAAGGCCCCATCCTTGGTTGAAGTCTCTTTATAAATTTTTAAAACTTGCCCAAGACGACAAGCGTTTCATTTTTCCAGGATTTGTGCCTGATGCCACCCTGCTCGATTTATATAAAAATGCAAGGGCAAATATTCTTGTCTCAAAAGCAGAGGGATTTGGGCTCTCATATATCGAGGCTGGAATTCTAAGCACGCCTAGTGTTCTTGCAGATATCCCTGTGCTTCGTGAGATCGCGGGTCATGCTGCTGTTTTTGCCTCACCTGATAATCCAAAAGAAATTGCTGAAAAAATATCCCAGTTAATTTATAATAAAACTTACCACGAAAAACAGAGTATACTGGCGTTTGACCGCGCCTCTGAGTTTGCACCAATTAAATTTGAAAATGCTTGGAGTGAGGTTCTTAAGAAAGTACTAATTTAGGGATTATCCCGAAACGGGATAATCCCTATTTAAAATAAGTTTTCATGCCCAAGGAGGAGAAGCTGGCGTCGGTCCCATATTTCTCAGCCTACCAACGACTTCCTCAACAGGACCAGGATTATCTCCAATTAATTTTGCAAGAACATCTAGTGGAGAACCCAAAAACAATAATGCAGCAGCAAATCCACTCAAAGTTTGCATTCCTTCAACTGCTCCCATATCTGCCTCTACATTGTGCTCCACAACATATGATTGAGCAAGGGTTATTACTTTATTGCTTACTCCTCTCGTACTGCCAACTCTAAAAATAGTTCTAGCAAATGCTCCAATTTGAGGTCCGTCACCATAATACATAGCTAATAATGATTCTAATAATCTTCCCATAATAATTATAAATGTTTAACAACATATTATAACATACATATTTAATGTGTATAGATAGATATCACAAAAGGATTAAAAGAATACCTTTAAGTGTATAAAAATACTATACTTATCGTATGTGGCGTAAAATTTTACCATCGAAAAGTATTTATTAGTTATTATCCCAATCCAAACAAACTCTTCCCATTCTCAGTAGTTAATTCAATAATTTTTTCAACCGTTTCACCTTTCAAGCTTGCGACTTCGCGAACTATCAATTGAATATTTGCCGGCTCATTGGGATACTTTTTCTCAGATAATAACGGCTCAGGAAGAATAAAAGGGCTATCAGTCTCCACAACAAGCATCTCAAGAGGAACTTGCCTAATAAAATCCTGTTTAGCTTTATCATAAGTCACATCTCCGTCAACTCCGATAAACACCTTGTGATTTTTAGCAAAAATTAACAACTCGGCATCTGGCTCACAACAGTGAAACACGGTGCGCCCCTCAAGTTGTGAGTCCCAGTTTTTTTTAATAATAGGAAGTAAATCTGATTTCGCCTCGCGATTGTGCAAGATTAATGATTTGTTGTATGTAACGGCAAGTTGGATTTGTGATGTCAGGAGCGATTTTTGAGTACTCAAAAATCGCTCATCAACAGCATACTCAGCATATTTTGTCTCTTCATACACATGACGATCCATGCCGACTTCTCCAATTGCAACTACCTTTGGGTGAGTCAATAATGTTTCAATCTCATCGATTTCATTCGTAATTGACAATTCGTCATTCGTAATTAATTCGAACGCATGATGTGGGTGAATACCAACAGCCGCGTAAAACCCTTCATGTTTTTCTGCTATTTCAACGGCTTTTTTTGAGGAGATAATATCGGTGCCGGGGATAACTATGTTTGTAACACCAACGTCAACTGCGCGGTCAATGACCTCGGTTACATTCTTCTTAAATCGTTTAAAGTTAAGGTGACAGTGGGTGTCAAACATAGTATTCAACAAATGAATAATGATTATATTGTATACTACTCTTATGACCATCTTCATCGGCGCTGATCACCGCGGGTTTGAGCTGAAAAATGCGTTAATCGAGTATCTCCAAAACAAAGATATTCGCGTTGAAGATTTGGGAAATTACGAACATGATCCTGAGGATGATTATCCGGATTTTGCACAAAAAGTTGCCCAAGCAGTACTTCAAAATCCTGATCAATTTTTAGGGATTGTAATCTGTGGTTCAGGGATCGGTGTCTGCATGGCGGCAAATAGAAACAAGGGTATTTACTGTGGAATAGGATTTGATGCTGAACAAGTTCGACATGGGCGGGAGAATGATCATATAAATGTGCTTTCAATCGCATCGGACAATTTTTCGCAAGAACAAGCACAGAAAATGATTGATGCGTTTGTTACAACACAACCAATCGATAAAGATAAATACATTCGCAGACTTAAGAAAATTGATGCTGTTGATCAATCTTCAAATACTCACAAAAACCCTCCAACCACCACTCAGAATTTGTAACTTCTAGATTTTGATCTGATACTTTCCTGAAATGTTTTTTTCAATAATTTTCGATAGCTCCATCGTCGAAAGTAATGACAAAACTTGATAAACCGGCACATTGAGTGAACGTGCAATCTCGTCTGGTGTGAAAGCTTCCGCAGATAATAATTGAAAGAGTTGTTTTTGATTTTCTGGAATTTCCTTCAATGTTTCTTTAAGTGTTTGTTTCTTCTTGACATCATATTCCTCAAGAATGTCCTCAACCGTCGTTACTAATTTTGCCCCATCTTTGAGCAAAATATTTGGTGCTTGTGATTGATCTGAGGTGATAGGCGCTGGCGGTGCAAACACATCTTTGCCCTGTGCAAGGGCGTATCGCGCAGTGATGAGAGATCCAGAATCTTTCAAACCCTCAGCAACTAAAACACCTTTTGACAATCCAGAAATAAGGCGATTTCGTGCAACAAAGTGACCTTTCAAAGTCACCATGTCAGGCGGAAACTCAGAGATTACCAGTCCTCCTGACTCAATTATCTTATGGTATAGATTTGTATTTGCCCATGGATAAATAATATTTACTCCACATCCTAAAAAAGCAATAGTCTTGCCACCCGCACGAAGAGCTGCCCAGTGTGCAAGAGCGTCTACTCCCATCGCCATACCAGAGACAATGATCGTTCCAGTCTCGGATAATTCACGAGAAAATTTAGTCGTAATTTGCCGACCATACTCCGTCGGATTTCGTGTTCCAACGACTGCAAAATACAACTCACTGGCCGATTCATCATTCCAATGAAAATTTGTAAGATCTCCCTTGACATACAAACAGATTGGAGGATCAGAAAGATTGAGAAGTGCAGAGGGATACCGAAGATCTTCCCGCATTAAAAGGGTAATATTATTATCTGTAATTTTTTTATATTCACTATCAAAATCAAAATTATTACGATACCCTAAAAACTTACAACTCAAATTTGCTCCCATCGCTTCACGAAGATCACCTGCCGATGCCTCGTATGCCAACTTTGCCGTACCAAAGTGTTTTAATAAAGCATCAAATTTGATCGGTCCAATACCTGGGAAGTATGAAAATGCGAGCTCGTACAAAAAATCATTATTTGACATAAATACATTGTATAATATATATATACAATTATATAAGTAAATATCGATATGTTATAATCTAGTTATAACATTATTATTTAACTATTAAAAAATGATTCAGACAATAATTAAGGTTGGAAACTCTCTTGCGGTTACATTGCCGGCTCAATTCATCAGAAATTCTGGGTGGAAAGCTG
>PCVM01000002.1 GCA_002796045.1 Candidatus Roizmanbacteria bacterium CG11_big_fil_rev_8_21_14_0_20_36_8 | reverse complement strand
TTGTTGCAACTTCTTCTTCTTTCATAATTTGAAGAGAAGCCAATGCTTCACTACGCTTTTTTTTGATATCTTCAGCTGTAAATTTATTTGGATTATCCATTATAAAAAGTCCCAATAACTGCAGCATGTGGTTTTGGCCAACATCACGAAGCGCTCCAACCCTATCATAAAATGCCCCACGGCCCGCTATATCAATTTTTTCAAGAAGTTTTACTTCGATTTTTTCAATGTATTTATTGTTCCAGGCAGGTGTTAAAAAAGTATTACTAAAACGAAATACAAGAATATTTTTAACTGTTTCTTTTGCCAAATAATGATCAACTCGATAAATCTGTTCTTCTTTGAACAGTTTTCCAAGCTGTCTATCAAGATCAATTGCAGTTTTTAGATCTGTACCAAAAGGCTTTTCAAGAATAACCCTTGTCCAGCCTTCCTCTGGACTGCATGGAGCGGTAAGTCCAGAATCATGAAGATTGGTGATGATTGACGAGTAGACAGAAGGAGGTACGGCAAGATAAAAGAGTTTATTAGAACAAATTCTCCATTCACCATCAATGTTTCCCAGCGTCTTTGCAAGCTTTGAATATGCATCAATCTGTAAAAAATCTCCCTTAACATAATGAAATGCATCAAGAAAAAAATCATATTTTTCTGGCTCTTTAAAATTATTTTTCTTCATTATTTCAAGAAGATAATTCTTCAACATATGATCATCGAAATCACGTCTTGAAAAACCATAAACAAGGAATTTCTTTGGTAGGCGATTTTTATGATACAAATGATAAAGAGCACGAAGAATCTTTTTTTTCACAAGATCCCCAGTGACTCCGAGTATTACAAAGACCGTTGGTAATTCAAATTTTGAGGATGGTATTTCTCCTGACATATATCTTCTGATTATACATAAGATCAGTCACCTCGGAGTTCCATTTCAAGAATCCGTCTTAAAATCGCAAGCGAAGAAACATATGTCGCCTCCACTCCCTCGTATCCAAGATTGCGCGTTCCGAGAGTAATTGCTTTAGTATATGGAGTGTCTGAAGCGTAATGAATAATGCCAATATCAATTGGGGTCTTAAGAAGTGTTGCGGTTTGGCCTTTTGGATAGCGATCAAAATGAGTTGTCTCATAAATCGCATTCAAATAAGGACCATCTTCCATCTCAATAATTGCATAGTCATTCAAAAAATACTCTCTTATAGCGTCTTCAGAATGTAGAAGTGTGCCCTTTGTTGAGACAACTTTTTGATTTGTTAAAACACTTCCAGATTCAAATTCTTCGAAGTACTCTTTAGAAAAAGCATTATTGAAGATAAATTTATTTTCACTTGAAGTATCAAAAACTTCATTTGGCAAACCTATATCTCCAAGACTACCATGAAGAAATGATGCTTTTCCTAAAATATATATCCCCTTAAGGTTGCTGACATTTTGAAGTATTGCAGAAAGGACCATGTAAGCTCCAGATCCGAGGGGATAATCAATATTTAAAACAAGTGCTTCAGAATCAACGCGATCTAGAAGTTCTATCCCCAATTTTGATCGTAACGATGTCTTACCGATATCTTTCAACGAAAATACCTGAGCATTTATATCGAGGTAATGTTTTGCTTCAATATAATCTATCCCCAAATTACGTTCAAACTCCTCTCTTTCTTCACGAACTCCTCGGTTTATTGATTCGTATTTTTTCAATATATACCAAAGAAAGTTTTCACGAGATCCAGGATATTTCCCAGTTTGAATTTTCTCCCAATACTTAAGAAGTTGCAACATTTTATTCTCCCTCAAAAACGAAATAAGCGCCTCTTCACGATCGTTTACCCACCCAGTCATATTATTTACAAGACTATGAATATTTGAGGAGACAAAGTACAGCGGCCTCGACTTAAGATTTTTATAACTCGTATTTTCGACTATATTTTCTAACCATTTTTGTGCTGCTTTTTTGTAATCTACATAATTTCCGCGAACAAGACGAGCATAAAAATGAACTTCATTTGCTTTTATTTTTTTGAGAATTGCGTCTGCGTCAATTGTCCAAACGCGAATAATCCTGTTCCAATCATCAGGATTAATTTCAAGAAATTCGCGTACTTTTTCCAAGCTATCCTGATTAATCTCACTCGAAAATAACCTTAACTTGTGGTGAATTTTATTCCATTCAATCTCATAAGCTGATAAAAGTCCAATCATATCATCGAGATCAGTCACGGAATTTATAAACACGGCTAATTTATCTTTTCCATCAAAGTACATCTTGCGGCGTCTTGCTGGAGCAGCAACTTCATCCCAAAGCTCAATTTTCAGACCCTCTCTAACAAAGCTCTCGCCGATTTGCGCCATAAAAATATCACAAATTTCTGGAATAGATTTTGGCAGTCTAAGAGTTGCATAAACAAGTGCTTGAATATCGATATCGCTTGAGTCGGCATATTTATGAAGTGCTGGAGACATTTGCTTATAGAGACGAACAATCTGATCTATAGGCATCGTACCCTCATCACGGAGAAACGACCTGTATGCTTTTATAAATGTCGTTGTTTTACTATTAATATCTTTCATATATGGCTATTGTAACAAATAAAATGGTATAGATACTAAATTATCGTTATAATATCCAGCATATGATTCCAGCATTTCTAATAACATTTCGCGAGGTAATTGAGACCACTCTCATCGTGGCAACTATTCTTGGAATACTTTATAAACTCGATCATCGTAAAAGTGTCAATACGGTTTGGTGTGCAACTGTCTTTGCATCAATTTTAAGCGGATCAATGATCCTGATTGGAAGTGTTTTTGGATATAGAATACAAGAACTATATCAGGGGCGTAATGGAGAAATAATTGAAGGAGCTTTGATGTTTGTTTCTTCAATATTTATCACTTGGGCTGTTTTTTTTCTGCATAACTATTTTGGTAAACAAAAACTAGAGTTATTATTAAAAGTCAAAAAAACAATAGATCTTCGCCAGCAGAAGGGATTGTTTATTTTAGTGTTTACCGCTGTATTTCGCGAAGGATTTGAAATAGTGCTTTTCTTATCAACTATTTACCTGTCAAGCGACCCTTATTATGTATTCTCGGGTTTTGCATTTGGTCTGATTGGAGGACTTTTTGTTTCATTAATAATGTTTAGCGCAACCATCAAAATGCCTGTGTATTATGCATTTCGTGTGACAAGTCTTCTGTTAATGCTATTTGCCGCTGGGCTTTTGACGCGTGCTATTGGTGAATTTGCAGCGCTTGGAATTATTCCAAAAATTGGAGAGGTATTATTTTTCTTTATTCCTGCGAAAGGAAATTTTCTTGGAGATATTATAAAATCGATTTTTGGTATTACCCAAAAAATGGATTTAGTTCAACTCACTTTCTATTTTAGTTATCTTGTTATTATGAGCTGGTTGATTTTTGGCAGTAAAAATACAACAAAGATAGAGTCTCCATTAGAGCAAACGTCGCAAGAATAACCGTCCAAATTCCAAATTCTTGAAGTGCAATGTGAAAAAATAAAGTCCATGTAAGAATATAAATAATTTTGTGTATTTTTCCCCACCAAAATTTTAGACTTTTTACCGCAAAATTGTTTGATGTTATAAAGAGAAAAAACAACGGATACAATGTCAACAGGCCAAATATTTCAAAAAGTGGCGGATTTAAATTCGTTGAAACACTGGAAAATAATATTGGAAGAAGACGTATTGAGGAATAATGAAGAAATGACGCAGAGAACATCGCTATTCCTAACTGACGACGAACAATTATCAGTAAAGTGATTAACGTAGATTTAAATTTAAACCTATGCGAAATACCAGGTAATAAAGTCAAACAAAAAAGTATCACAGCAACCTGACCACTTAATATACCGATTTTATAGATAAATACAGTATTTATTCCTTTAGCTACCCAGATAGCAAATATCAAAACAGTAAACCATGTCAGGATGCTATAAGTCGTGATAAATTTTACTAAATTGGATTTGTTTCTTAATAGGAATTTCATATCCAATTTTACAATAATTTTTCATACATATCTCAAATTAAAATCAATTTAATGACTTCTCAATCATAAAGATTATAAATATTGTTAATTTAATTTCATCTTCAATACGTCTAATTTACACTCTTAAAATTATTAGCTATTGCATTTAATATTTTTTTGTGCATAGTTAAATTATAGCGATTTATTAACGATCCATGTGCAATACACAAAGGCGGTGAGATAATAATGGCAAAGAAAAAAGTAGCAAAAAAAGCAGTAAAGAAAGTAGTAGCTAGAAAAAAACCAGTAAAAAAGGCAAAGAAAAAATAATCTTGCTACAGAATTAAATAAACCACAGGCAATGTCTGTGGTTTATTTTTTAAAACTGCTTATTGACAACTTATCAATGCAAGATTATAATGCAAGTAAGTTGCATTAATACTTATGATAAAATCCCATATCAATAATCTGCAAAGCAAAGGCTTTAGAATAACTTCTGCTAGATCAGCGATCATCAACCTGCTTGAAAGTACACCTCATCCAATTACTGCAAATAGTATTCATAAATTGCTAAAGAAGGTTGGAACAGATGTAAATATTACAACTGTGTATCGGGAAATTGAGTTTTTATTAAGTCAAAAAATCATAAATAAAATTCAACTTTTTGATACCGAACTGCATTATGAAATGGCCGATCGAACGCATCATCATCATATTGTTTGTACAGACTGCAAAGCGATTGAAGATTTGAAAATTGATTCCGAGAAAGATCTTCTTGACGAAGTGTGTAGTGATACTCGATACAAAATCAGCACTCATTCTTTAACATTTTACGGGGTTTGTCCAGCTTGTAAATAATATGACTTTATTAATCATAATTACACTCACTGTAGCTATAAGTCTACTTTCTTTTGTGGGAATTTTTTTAACTAAAGCGTCAATGTTTTCTAAAAGGAAATTTTCACATATTTCTGTCAGTTTTGCTGCTGGAGTTCTTATTGCAGCTGCATTTATACAGATCTTACCTGAAGCATTTCATACTACCGATGATCAAGATACTCTTTTATTTGCTACCCTTTGTGGTCTCGTAATAGGATTTTTGATGGAAAGATCTCTTCTTTGGTACCATCATCATCACGAAAATACTCACAATCTCCATCCCACAGCGCTTCTTGTTCTTTTTGGAGATGGAGTTCATAATTTTATTGACGGAATAGCAATTGCTGCAACTACGCTCATTAATCCCGCTCTAGGTTTGACGACAACAATTGCGATCGCTGCTCATGAAATACCTCAAGAATTCGCTGACTATATGATTCTTCGAAATAAGGGCATGTCTAAAAATAAGGCTTTATTTTTAAATTTTATTTCAGCATTGACCGCAGTTGTTGGGGGTATACTAGGATACTTTCTACTCCAACAAGTTGAAAGCATGATTCCACTTGCGCTTGGCGTTACGGCAGGTTTATTTATCTACATTGGTGCTGCAGACCTAATCCCAGAACTTCATGAGGAAAGTGACAAAAATAATGCAATACAACAAACTGTTCCTCTACTTCTTGGAATTTTAATAATTTTTCTTTTATCAAGATTTCTTTCACACTAAACTTGCTATGATCAAACCTGAAGTATAGATAAATTAATATTCACTTTTAATATGTTGTTTTTTCTTCTACACTTGAGTCTATGGGTGAAATTTCGAAAATTACAGATAAGGAGACTCTATTAATTTTTACTTATTCTCCAGCTGGTTTAGGACATCTAAGAGTGACTGAGGCTCTATTTAACGGTATTCCTAAAAATACTTATCCAATACTTCTAGGCTCACAGGACAAGAGAATAACATATATTCATCGCGTGATGAGCGTTCATGATATAACACGCAGATTGTTTGAGTGGCTTCAAATTGGTCGTGCTGAGGAGATAACAACGCCAATGTATAGATTTTATCTAAGAACCCATACGGGAATGTTAACTCGTCAGATCAATACCATAATTGATCAAAGTTTTACTAATCCACAAACAATCTTAATAGTTGCGACACATTTTGGCCTTGCACATCAAGCAGCACAGTTAAAAGAACAATTAAAGAAAAATAGACGATTGAATGTCAAGATCATGGTGCAGGTCACCGACGACTCTCCGCAGCACATTTGGTATGTCCCAGGAGCAGACTTGACTTTAGTTCCTAGCAATAGAACTCGTGACCAGTTAATAGCATATGGAAAATCAGCAAACCTAGCTGAAACAAATATTCAAATAAATCCCTACCCTTTGAGTCCTCATCTGAATGGGGTTCTCCCACTTAATGATCAGTTAAGTAGATTTAATCAGCTTGACGCTAAAGCAAACGCACCAATTCATCTTGTTTTTCCGATCTCAGGAGCAGCGGTTGGAATGCAATTCACTCGAAAATTAATTGATTCTTTGTATCAAAAATCACATCGTTTTATGGCTCATGTCGTATCGAGAAATGCACCTTTCACTCAAAAATTTCTATACGATATGAATAATCGTCCATACGTATCAGTCCAAACATCAGGTTCAGACAAACAAGTAATTTCACTTTATGAAGAATTGTACTCTCAACACTCGGTCGCAATTGAGATCACCAAACCAAGTGAGCAGGCTTTCAAAGCTCTTATTAGTCCTGACAAAAGAGGTGGCTCTATATTATTCTTTTCAAATCCTGTTGGCCGGCAAGAGTATGACAACCTTAATTTCCTACGAAGACACAAACTTATTCCATTAAAAACTGATCAAAAACGTCTTTGGAATTTTGCTAAAAAAGATGAGCTTCTCAATCAAGAAGTAATATCTGAACTTAAAAATAAAGCAGGGCGGTGGCGCGGATTACTTCTGCCAAATGGTTCATATGCGGCAGCTAATTTTATTTGGTGGTGCATTCGTAAAGGAATTCTTCAATCAATGTATACTTGCCGAAATATACATATTTCAGCTGATGGTCCAGAGTTTGAACTTCGGCCTGACGGAGTTGAATTGTTTTGGCAAAAAGCATCAGAGCTATTGGAGTAAAATACTAACAATGAGAAATGTTATTATCGAGAAATCATGGAAAAAAGCGTTAAAAGATCAGTTTAAAGAGCCATATTTCAATAATCTCGTAAACTTTGTCCGAAATGAATATTTGACGTCAAAAGTTTTTCCACCTCCAAAAAAAATATTTAGTGCTTTTGAGCTTTGTCCAATTGAAAAAGTTCGCGTTGTTATTGTTGGACAGGATCCATACCATGGACCAGGCCAAGCAAACGGACTTAGTTTCGCAGTCAATAAAAATTCGGCAATTCCACCATCGCTTCGAAATATTTTTGAAGAAATTCAAAAAGATTTAGGAATTATCCCAAAACAATCTGGAGATCTTTCTAGATGGGCCAAACAAGGTGTGCTTCTTTTAAACTCTGTTCTTACAGTATCTGCAAATTCTCCAGCATCTCATAAAGGAAAAGGCTGGGAAAAATTTACTGATGCGGTAATAGGTAAAACTAATTCATCAAAAAAAAATATAGTTTACATGCTTTGGGGTAATTATGCAAAAAATAAAGGAGAGTCTATTAATAGAGCAAATAATCTCGTGCTTGTTTCTGGTCACCCTTCACCATTTTCTGCTCGTTTATTTCACGGAAATAAACATTTTAGCCAATGTAATAATTATTTAAAACTTCACAATAAAGATGAGATTGACTGGCGTTGATAAGTGGCTCGTCAACAAAACCTTTCTTATCATTCTAGTAGTGTGTTTTCACTATTTTTCTGCTATACTTACACCTTCTTAACTCTTTATGGATATCAAAAATATTGCCATTATAGCTCATGTGGATCACGGAAAGACAACTTTGGTTGATGGACTGTTAAAACAGTCTCATCTCTTCCGTGACAATCAAAAAGAAATGCAACAAAAGCTTCTTATGGATTCAAATGATCTTGAAAGAGAAAAGGGTATTACAATACTATCCAAAAATACTAGCATCCAATTTAAAGGCAATAAAATCAATATCATCGATACTCCAGGACACGCAGATTTTGGCAGCGAAGTTGAAAGAGTTCTAAATATGGCAAGCGGCGCCCTTCTTCTTGTTGACTCAGCCGAAGGACCACTCCCTCAAACTCGATTCGTTTTGAAAAAAGCATTAGATGCAGGTCTTAAAATTATTCTTTTTATAAATAAAATTGATAAGAAAGATGCTCGGCCGATCGAAGTAAAACGAGAGGTAGAAAATCTATTTTTAGAACTTGCAGAACATGAAGACGTCTTGAATTTTACGACACTTTATGGAGTCGGTCGAGATGGAAAGGCATTTTTAACAGTACCTGAAGTATACAATTCAGAAGATCCAGGTGACCTTACGCCACTGCTTGATATTATTTCAGCCGAACTCCCAAATAGCAATGTAGCAACTGAAGAACCGTTTCAAATGTTAATTTCTACAATTGATCACGATCCATATGTGGGACGATTGTGTATTGGGAAAATTACACGTGGAACACTAAAAAAAGGCGAAAAAATTTCGCTTGTAGATAACGGGAAAGTCATTGGAACGTATACTGCTACAAAATTATTTACAAGTCAAGGACTGCAAAAAGTTGAGGTAAAT
>PCVM01000021.1 GCA_002796045.1 Candidatus Roizmanbacteria bacterium CG11_big_fil_rev_8_21_14_0_20_36_8 | reverse complement strand
AAAAATTCCAGATGAAATAATTGAATTAGCTGAAAATAGAAAACTAGCAAGAGATAATCATGAGTTCAAAAAATCAGATGAAATAAGAATTGAGATAGAAAAAAGAGGTTATACAGTTCATGATAATTTTGGGGGATTTAAACTACAACGCGAGCATCAACGGCCATCATCCCCATCTCCGAAATAATAATTGGATTAATATCTATCTCTTTTATTTGAGGATATTTGTCTACCAAAGTCCCAACTTTGATAAGAATATTAAAAAGCTCTTTTATATTGATTGGAGTCATATTTCTAAAATTCTTTGTGAGTCGTAATAGTTTCGTATTTTTTAGAGAAAAGTTTAGATCAGAAATTGAAAAAGGGTAAACAAGTTGGACAATTTCATCAAATAGCTCTGCATAAATACCACCAAGCCCGACGATAACAACTGTTCCAAATGTTTTGTCACGTTTTGCACCAATTATCAATTCATGACCTGAATACTGCTTTTGTATATAACAGCCTTCACATCCAGGAATTTTTAAAAATTTTCTAAAAACTTCAGCTAATCGTGTGCGATTTTCGATACCAGTAACGACACCTTTTACCTCAGTTTTGTGAGAAATTTTACTTGATGCAATTTTAGCAACTAATGGAAATCCAAATTTTTTAATAACATCGTCAATATTAAGATCATTGATCATTAGGTCTAATTTTGCTGTTATAACTCCTGAAAGCGATAACAATCTTAATGAATCCTGCATATTTATTACAGAATTTTCCTTATTTTGCGACAAGATTTCAGTAATATTTAACTTATTTTTAGCAAGAATTAGTCTTATTTCATGGCTATTAAGTGATGCCTTTCTCGATAACAAAACATCATTTGCATCAATCATTTTTTTTAAAGCCTTAGGAAGAGCTGAAAAATACCTAAAACTTGCCATTTTTTCCTTTTCAAATATTATATGAGCTGGGCGAACAGCTTCTTTTCCCATAAATATTGGGTAAATTTGCTTAAAGTGAAAAGTTTTTGACATTTTTACGAGTACTTTTGCAGTTTTGACGATCTCAGTTGTCGCCTGTGGAGTCAAAAGCACAATCACAGCGCCGATATTTTTTTCAGATAATGTGAAGTTTACAGCTTTCTCATAATCAAAAGCACTTGCGTCTCCTAATAAATCGATCGGATTATGGACTGATATTTTTTTCATCTCTCCAAAAGTTTGACCTAATTTAAGCATTGTATCCTTTGAAATAGTTACGAGCTTCAATCCATTACTGATTAGTTCGTCAACCAAAAGGACTCCCATTCCTCCTGCATTTGAAAGGACAAGTACATTTTTATTTGTTGGAATAGTGTCGAGGCTATACAACTTCAAAAGCATCTCAAACTCGGCGTAAGTTTTAGCACGAATTGCCCCAGCCTGACGGACCGCAGACGAAAATGATCCATCGTCAACGATCATGCTTCCTGTGTGAGATTTAGCTGCGCTTGAACCTTCTTTTGATTTTCCAGATTTTAAAATTATGACTGGTTTTTGCTTTGTAGTTTCCGCGAGCGCGGTGACAAAGCGCTCGCCATCTGACACATCTTCAAGATAAATACCTATCACTTTTGTCTTATCATCATCCAAAAGATGGAGTAGGCAGTCTGTTTCATCAATATCGAGCTTATTTCCAAGACTAATAAAATATGAAATTCCAAAACCAGGCTTTGTGACGATGTAGTCAAGCAGTGCGCTTCCCAAAGCTCCAGATTGAGATATGATACTAATATTTCCACGGTCAGGAATTGAGGTAAAAAATGTAGTATTGATTTTTTTTGAGGTGTTTATATAGCCAATACAGTTTGGACCAAGGAGATTTATTTTATATTTTTGCAACTTTTCCAACAGTTTATTATCTAATAAATCAGTTTGTTCCGTATGATATTCTTTAAATCCGGCAGCATATAAAACAATATTTTTACAGCCAATTTCAGCAATTTCATCAATATAATCGACGGCCATCGCCGCAGGTATTGCCAAAACCACAAGATCAATCTTTTTATTGATAGATTTCAAATCAACAAAAGTCTTTTGACCGAGGATCATAACGCCTTTTGGATTTATAAAATATAACTTTCCTGAAAATCTCTGTTTTTGCATGTTTGAGGCGACAATATGACCGACTTTTTGTGGATTTTCTGACACACCGACAATCGCAATAGATGAAGGGGAAAAAATATTATCTGAAAGACTCATATCTTTTCAGTATACCTAAGTCGTTAATATAATTGACGAGATTTAAGCTGCATTTGAGGATCTACTATATTGTGAACAGTATGATGTAATAAAATAGAAAGTTCTTGATCTGATACCTCAGTGGGGAGGCGGGGTTCGTTTTGAAATATTTGAGCAATATCCAATTTGTCATATTCCAATTCTAAATGGCGCTCAACCACTTCACCATTGTAACACGTGTCATAATTATGATAATGAGGATCTGCTCGTACCATGCTAAGCCTTGAAATGCCATTAGTTGTTAATGCATAAGTTGTATATTCATTTATCTCTCCAAGCCTTTGTTCACCATTTACTTCTATTGGGAATGATCTAGTGCCAACTTCCCTTATCAATAACGTTTCAGGGTCAAATCTTCCAATGGTTAGAGTATTTTCAGGCGTGTGATTTTGAGCACCATTTAGATATCGATCGTGAGCCCTGCCAATAACTTCTTGTCTTATTTTTTCGTCAACCAAACCGCCGTGTATGAGGCTGCGGGCGCTAACTGGTGCAAGGAAAAGGAAATCTTCTGCACCGACTTTACCTAGTGATGTGTTAAACAATGCGTAAAGGCTAGTCAGTGTTCGTGTACGAAGTTCATCTGAAATTTGTTGATTTGACCTATGTCTATATTCTTGACTAATCACAAGAATAACATCCCTCAAGCTTGGACCTTCATCAAGTAAGTATAATGCAAGATTCAACGTTTTGGATTGATTACGTTCACGTGAAGATCTATGAGGCATATCCATAGCACTTTTGTGAAGTAATTCAAGTTGAATTTCCTGATTTGGTTTTAAAATTATATCATCCGATTCTTTGGAGGAAGTCATATAGTATTATACTATACTTTTTTATATATTCTGACTACAGGATGGTCAAATACTGTCCATGTCTCCTCAGCGCTTTCATCTGGAAACTCGATCAAAGTCTTGCCAAATAACTCAATTTTCGGATAAACATGGAAAACGGCTACTTGTTTAAAGCCTAAGCTCCCACCAATGAGTTTATTATAATAGGTCTGAAGTACTGGATAAGTATTTCCTAATTTATCACATCGCGCCGTTTCGTAACCGCTAAGGATTGATGAGTAGTTATAATATTTGACATTTGATTTTAAGTCGCTAACCCAACAGGTATGATTCCAAAAAACACGCCTTGAGGGTACAAATATATACTGTGCAACATCAATATTTTCAGTCAGTTCTCGCTCAAGTCTAGGATCATTATCGACATCATATGAGTTAAAAGAAATTGGATGAAGAGATTTGGACATGGCCTTTTCTTCGCTTACAAGCGCACTTGGCATTGGCACATCGACAACATTTGCAGTTTCAGCCAAAATGACAGAATTTTTGTCAATATTTTCATACATCCATTTTGATGCAATAAATCTAACATCTTCAGATTGGTAAATATTGAGATAGGCGACACCTGGAGTAATAATTACTAATGTAATAACAATAAGGGCGGTAATCCTCAAAGTGCGAAGGGGGATTTTATCAAAGATCATCAGTACAGAAATAACCAAAAGTTGCATTATTGGAAAGGTCTGGGCATAAAATCTCGACCATTTTGAGTACATAAACCCAGAAGTAAGAAAAAGTACAAAAAAACTTAACCACAAAATTATATTTCGTTTTTTAAATGGCAAAAGAATAAAACCAAGGAAAAAGATCACAGTCGTAGGAACTCCCAGAGTAAATGGATAGATTTTAATAAATTGAAAAATCACAGGAACCGTATACTCAAATTGACGTGTATAAAAAGCTTTGTAAGTACCCAAACCCACTGAAGATTCATAATTCATGGAGTGTACAAAACCAGGCCAATCGATTATGTTGTATGGCGAACCGATAATAAAAAACACTCCGCTTATCGCCCCAATTTTTATCAAGGAAAATAAATTAGAAATGAAAGTTGATGAAGTTTTTTCTGAAATTCCGTAGACAATGAATGTGATAAGCGGAACAGTAGCAAAAAGAACTGATGAAACTTTTGTACTTAGGGCCAGTCCGAGAATAATTCCCGTAAAAAGTATGTACTTTGACCTTGAAATCTTATCATAAATGAAGCCTATTGACAGGTAAATAATCAAGCTGACAAATAACATCAACAATGACTCTGTCGTCCCAAAATGTGCAAATTGTATTGCTCCAGGGCTAAAAATCAATATAAGAATTGAGGCAATTGACAATGTTAATGAATGTTTTGAAAATTTTTGGAAAGTTTTATAAAGAGTAATAACTGACAATGAAGAGGCGATAGCAGATATTGTTCGGATGGCCAAAGTATACTGTTGTATCGTAATCTCCGTGGTTTGAGCTGCGATCTGAAAAATTTGAGCAATGATATACCCAAAATACATCGGCAGTTGTCCATATGCATAAAATTTAGGACTAGCGCATCTGAAAGGAGAAAAGCCTTGACAGTTCATGTTAAACATCGCAATTACCATATTTCGCTCATCAGGATGCATCGGATATGGAAGTCCCCAGTCAAGGCCAGCAAAACGAGAATAGAAAAGCGCTATCAGCAATAAAACACCTACGATTAGGATAATAATTTTTCTGTATGGTATACGATATTGTTTTTTCATTTGACAATGGTATAATAGTGCTTGCCCGAAAATATAAAATTCTGTTGCAAACTGACAAGGTTCTTTTTATACTCTATCACATTATGACAAATGCTTACGAATTTACAATCATAGTAAGAAACGCAGCAGCGCTCGTTATCGCACAAAAATTGCTCGAATCATTTGGTGGCAAAAAAATTGATGAAAAAGCTTGGGGCAAAAGAATACTCACTTATCCAATCAAAAAGGAAACATCAGCTGAGTATTACACTTGGAATATCCAACTTGATAAAGCAAAACTTGCTATGTTTAACACGAAATTAAACTATGAAGACGCAATTTTGAGACACCTCATCTTGCTTAAAGAATAATAAAGAATGAATAATTAAGTAAATTAACTATATATGTCAAGCAGATCAATAAATAAGATTACACTACTCGGAAATTTGACTCGAGATCCTGAGTTAAAATATACTCCAAATGGGACAGCTGTTTGTACTTTTAGCCTTGCAACAAACCGTTCTTGGACTACAAAAGAGGGTAAAGTCGTTGACGAAGTACAGTACCACAGAGTCGTTGCTTGGCAAAAACTTGCTGAGCTCTGCAGTAAACTTCTTTCAAAAGGTAAAAAAGCCTATCTTGAAGGTAGAATTACTTATCGAGATTATATTGACAAAGACGGTGCACAAAAACACATCACAGAAGTTGTTCTTGAGGATTTTATTGCTTTTTACGACGGTACAAAGAAACCTTCAGACAGAACTGAAAAACCAGAACAATCAAAAAACGATAATGATCTACCAGATCAAGAAGATCAAAAAACAAGTACTGAACCAAAAAAAGACCACGACGAAGATATCAATCCAGATGATATCCCATTCTAATAATTAAAACCAAATAAACTCATGAAATGTTTCTTTTGTAAATTTTCTAAAGAACCCGATTACAAAGAAGTTGATAACTTAGAAAAGTTTTTGACTCCTCGTAAAAAAATTGTAAATCGAGATCGCAGTAAAATTTGTGCAAAACACCAACGAACAATGAGTAAGCATATCAAACATGCGCGCTTTCTAGGTCTTCTTCCTTACACTTCATATCAGAATATAAACTAAAAGAGATATTTTTACCTTTTTAAGTTTTGACTGCTACGATATATAGCATATAAATATCTCGTTTCTTTTTCCCCCCATATCTTCCTACTTAACTTGATACAATGTAATTCATTGATAAATTAATTTGAGTCTATGAATATAAAGATCAAAGTACCAAGTAATGCTAAACTGCTTATCAAAACAGGCCAAAATGTAGATTTTTCTACCCCTTTTATTCAAAAAAATGAATCAAAATTTCTCCATATTCCTTTAGCTAATAACATGGGTTTTAAAGCAAAGGATATTTTTAGATATATTAAAAAAGCCATTGGAGAAAAAATTTCAAAAGGAGATTTGTTAGCAGAGAATAAAAGCTTTCTTTCAACAAAGCGTTATTTGAGCGATACCGAAGGGGTCATCGAAGGAATCGACCATGAGGAGGGCGCACTTATCATAAAATTGGTATCAAAAGATGCCTCCGACATACTATGTTACTTTAAAGGTGAAGTCGATGGAATATATGATGGATATTTCGAATTAAAGGTAGATAAGGCTCACGCAACCCAAATTGTTGACTCCTTGCCTACAATTGGTGCGCCTGTATTTTATTTAAGTAGCAGTCTGAACGATCTTACCGAAGATGATATAAGCTCAGCAATCATCTTCACTTCTACAATGGAGCCTATCCAGTCAACGAGAATGAAAACGCTCGGCGCTGCAGGCGTAATACTAAAATCGATTCATCCTGATGTAACAGATTTAATTCAGATAGTTCTCACAAAAGACAATGATTATTCCCATGTTCAAAAAGAGAAGTTTCCCTACATGATCGTCGGTCACGAACCTCAGACCGTATATTTTTATCATTAAAATTAAAATTCTAAAAATGTTATATACTCCCAAAAAATTCACAGATTTTCTATTAATTTTTGCAGTTTCAGTATTTTTGTTTGGTTCAGGATATAAATTTGCTGAATGGAAGATCAAAAAAAATGTTATGAATAGTTATTCTCAAACTATTTTTAATGCTACAAACTCAGTAGCAAAAAATGAAGAGGGTGAAGTTGTTGATTTTTCATTATTTTGGGATACGTGGTCTGAGGTTGAAAAAAAATATGTTGATAAGGATAAAGTAATAGCACAAAAGATGTATTATGGCGCGATAAAAGGATTAGTTGCCAGCCTTGAAGATCCTTATACTTTTTTCTTGACTCCTGATGAAAATCAACAATCAAAATCTGATTTAGGTGGAAAATTTGAGGGAATTGGGGCCCAACTTGGATTGAAAAATAATAGCATTGTTGTTATTGCGCCTTTGAAAGATTCACCGGCACAAACCGCAGGACTAAAAACTGGAGATTATATAATCAAAGTTGATGGAAAATCGACTGAAGGCTGGACACTTTATGAAACAGTTTCGAAAATTCGTGGTCCAAAAGACTCACAGGTGAAATTAACTGTTCTTCGGGACGCAGCTGAAAAAGAAATTTCGATTACTCGCATGGAGATAAAAGTCCCGTCTATCGAACTCACATACGAGCCTTTAAATAAAAATAAAGTTGCAGTTATTAAAATAAATCAATTTGGAGATACAACAAACGATGAGTGGGACAAAGCAGCCAAAACTGTCTCTGACAAATGGAAAAATGGAGAAATATCAGGGCTAGTTCTTGATGTTCGTGGAAATCCAGGTGGCTATCTTGACAGCGCAGTTTATATTGCATCAGAATTTTTAGAAAAAGGAAAGACTGTCGTAAAGCAAGAAGCAACTACTTCAAATGATCGAGTCTATGCTGTAAAACGCAACGGAGTACTTCTTGATATTCCGATGACTGTTTTGATCAATGAAGGTTCAGCATCAGCCTCTGAGATCTTGGCTGGTGCGCTGCGTGACTATAAGCGCGCCAAATTGATTGGAAAAAAATCATTTGGAAAAGGATCAGTACAAGAAGCTCTAGACCTCCAAAAAGGAGCCGGACTTCATGTAACTGTCGCGAAATGGATTTTGCCAAATGGTAGCTGGATACATAGAGTTGGATTGGAGCCAGATATAGAGGTTGAATTGGTTGTTGCAGAAGGTAATACCGTGACTACTGAAACCGACAACCAACTTCAAGAAGCTATCAATAACCTTGTGAACTGATTATCATAACGGTATAATGTGTGTTATGGCTAATAAAACAACGTTGAAAACTCTTAAAGGTTTTCGCGATTTTTTGCCAACTCAGTCAAAAAATCGCGAATATGTAATCACAAAAATTAGAAATGTTTTTGAACGTTTTGGTTTTGAACCGATCGAAACACCTACCCTTGAGTATGCTGAAATTCTGACTGGCAAATACGGCAAAGATGCAGATGAACTTATGTATACATTTATAGATCGCGGAGACCGACAGGTAGGACTAAGATACGATCAGACTGTTCCAACGGCTCGTTTTTTATCACAACACCAAAATCTACTGCCAAAATTCTTTCGAAGATATCAGATCCAAAATGTTTTCCGTGCGGAGAATACTCAAAAAGGACGATACCGTGAATTTCTTCAATGCGACTGCGACATATTTGGAGCAAATTCAGCTCTTGCTGATGCTGAGATCTTGGCTGTATTTTATGCAGTTTACTTTGAACTCGGTCTTGGATCGGTGAGGCTTTTGATAAACGATCGCGATATTTTATTTAGAACACTTGATAAATATTCAACGGGTGAGGTTTCGGTTCTATCAATAATTCAAACGATTGATAAGATCGATAAAATTATGATTGATGGCGTTGTGGCAGAATTAATCAAAAAAGGCGTTCACCAAAACTTAGCCAAAGAAATAGTTAAGGCAATTCAAGCCTCGTCAATAAATACTAGACTAGAAGAAATCATGATGTATGCGCAAAAACTTGGAGTTCCTGAAAAATCGATGCAGTTTTCGCCAACTCTCGCACGTGGTTTGGATTATTACACTGGTCTGATTTTTGAAGGAGTAATTCCTGGAAACGAGTCAAGCTCAATAGGTGGTGGAGGACGGTATGATAATCTGATTGAGCAACTCGGCGGTCCTGATATTCCGTCAGTTGGCTTTGCGATTGGATTTGACCGGACAATTGAAGTACTTGAGGAGATAGGCAAACTTCCAAAATTTGGATCAATATCTCAAGTACTTGTAACGGTTTTTGACCAAAGTACCGCAAAAAAATCCGCAATAGTAGCAACCACACTAAGAAATGCTGGTATTTCAACTGAATTATATCCAAATGTAGACGATAAGTTGAGTAAGCAATTAAAGTATATAAATGACCAAAAAATTAGGTATGCAATAATTATTGGTCCTGATGAAATTAAAAATGAAATTGTCACTCTGAAAAATATGGAAACAGGAGAAGAGATAGAAGATAAAATTGAAATAATAATTGGTCTAATCTCTA
>PCVM01000104.1 GCA_002796045.1 Candidatus Roizmanbacteria bacterium CG11_big_fil_rev_8_21_14_0_20_36_8 | reverse complement strand
CTGGGAATGATATTTACAAACGTTCTTTCAATTGAGGATTTACAACTTATTACAATAAAATAAGTCAATATTAATTTATAATATAAATATGTCAGTACAAGCTGGAAATCTAAAAAAAGGTGAATTTATCATTTATCAAAACGATATTTGGCAGGTTCAAAAAACTGAGTTTTATTCACCAGGAAAAGGCTCAGCTCTCATGAGATCAAAATTAAAAAATGTTAAATCAGGAAAAACGATCGACTATTCATTCAAATCAAATGAAACCATTGAAAATTTAGATGTGACAAGCAATGAGATGCAGTTTTTATATAAAAATAATGAGGTGGCCGTATTCATGGATAACCAAACATTTTCACAATTCGAGCTTCCTTTAAGCATTATTGGATCAGTGGTTAATTTTTTTGTTGAAGGTATGTCGGTATTCGTATATCTTCACGACGAAACACCGCTTAATGTCAGGTCGCCAGCAAGTGTGAATTTGAAAATTATTCAAACTGAAGATGCAGCCAAGGGTGATACAGTTAGCAACGCTCGTAAAGAGGCAATTACAGAAACGGGAGCAACAGTCATGGTTCCACTTTTTATTAAAACTGGCGATATAATTTCCGTTAATCCTGAAACTGCGCAGTATTCAGGAAGGGTGTGATTACAGCGATATGAATACAATGTTGAGTGTCGGAGAACTATTGCACCGCGAAAGAATAAAAAAGAACATCTCTCTGCCCCAAGCACAGAAGGGAACAAGGTTGAGAGGAAGATACCTACAAGCAATAGAGGAAAACGACTGGGGAGTTTTTAGCTCCAGAGTTTATATTACTGGTGCAATTCGCAGTTATGCATCATTTTTAAATATTGATCCCGAAAAAGCTATTGCTTATTTTCGAAGAGATTATGTTAAAACTGAAAGAATTACTTTTCGAAAACGTTTACCCAGACTTCAGTTTTTGCCTGAAACTAAAAAAATATTAATTATTATTTTTTCATCAATTTTTTTCGTTTTTTTGATTTATTTTTCTTATCAAGTATATATATTTATTTCTCCTCCTGAAGTCCTTATTACAAGTCCTTCAAAACGAATTTTCCGTAATGTTGACAGGATAACAATTATTGGTCAAACTGAAAAAGAAGCAACAATAACTATATTTGAGAAGGAGGTATTTCCAGATCAGTCAGGAATTTTTCGTTATGAATTTCCTTTAATAAAGGGTACAAATAAAATTACAATTGATGTTGAAGGCGCAAACGGAAAACATACAGAAGTAAATGAAAGCTTTATCCTTGAATGACACAACTCAAAATAACTCCTCATTGTTTTTTTAGTGTTGAATATAGCTCAAACACATTTTTTAATTGATTCGAACTAAATATATTATTGAAATTAAGTCTTTTTGCTTCGCTAATAATTTTTTCTTGACCATGGATTGCTCTTACCTCTCCTAAAAGTCCAACTTCTCCTGTGAACATGGCACGCTCAGGAAGAGTAATATTTTTAACGGATGAAATTATTGCAGAGATCACTCCTAGATCAGTAGAAGGAGATTTGACATCTACCCCTCCGACGATGTTTACATATATGTCAAAATTACTAAGAGGAAGATTTAGATTTTTTTCAATAACAGCCATAAGAAGCTGAACCTTATTGAAATCGACACCCTTAACCACTCGTCTTGGAATTGAAAGAAATGATTTTACTGCGAGAACTTGTATCTCGTAAAATAATGGTCTCTTACCTTCTAATACTCCAACATATGCTTTTCCAGTTGAGTTTGGAGATTGATTGGCGTCAATAAATGCGAGTGGATTATCGACTTCTTTAAGTCCTGTGGATTTCATTTCAAATATTCCAATCTCATCTGTTGATCCAAAGCGATTTTTTTGAGCCCTTAATATCCTAAAATTTGAAATCTTCTCTCCCTCAAAAGATATTACCGCATCAACCATATGTTCAAGAGATTTCGGACCTGCAATATTTCCATCTTTTGTCACATGTCCCACGATAATTATCGGAATTTTATTAGTTTTTGCAAGTCTTATTAAATGCGAGGTAGTTTCACGCAGTTGTGAAATATTTCCAGGAGGGCTGTCAATTTCTTTGGAGTAAAGAGTTTGAATTGAATCGATAACAATAATATCGGGAGCTTTATCCATGTTTGGTACTCCCTCAACAATTCCTTCGACTTGAAGTGTGTCTGAAAAAAGAAATGAATTTAAATTTAGTTTTAATCTCTCTACACGATCTTTGATTTGTTCTGCCGACTCCTCTCCAGAGACGTATAGTGTATTTAATTTGCTTAAGCTTTGGAGGATTAGAGTTGATTTACCAATACCTGGCTCACCAGTAAGAAGAATTACGGCACCTTTTACAATTCCTCCGCCAAGGACCCGATCAATTTCATGAATTCCTGTCAGGATTCTTGAAGTGTCTAAAGAGGAAATTTCATTCAATAAAGTTTTTTTCATTGTTTGAACTGATTTAGACTTTCTTCCTTTGTCTTCTTCACCAATTCCTCTAGCTTGTTTGAAAGTGTCCCATTCCTGACAGCTTGGACATCTACCCATCCATGAAGAGCTACCTTCTCCGCAATTTGAACATATGAATAATGTCATGATAGATTGATTATACAATGTCTTTTGTCAATTCTCAGGACTACACTCCGCGTTGCTTTTTTAGGCTTTTCTGTTAGAATGAGCTTTATGGTAATAGTCAAAAGTGAGTTTGTATTAGCTCTAAATCAGGTTGCTTCTGAGCGCGGTATTCGCGTAGATGAGGTAATAGAGTCGATGCAAGCAGCAATTCTCGCAGCGTTTCGAAAAGAGCATCCTGAAGTTGAGGTTGAAGATGATGATGGAAATGAACTGGTAGTAGTGAACGTCGATAAAGGCACAGGTGAGACAAGTATTATGAGTGGAAAAAAAGATATTACGCCACCTGGTTTTGGGAGAATAGCAGCCCAAACGGCACGACAAGTTATTGTGCAAAAAATTCGAGAAGCTGAGAAAAAGACAGTCATATCTCAGTACCTAGATCAAGTAGGAACGGTAATTCGTGGAAGAATAATTAGGCGTGATATGAACAACGTATATGTCGATATGGGTAAAGCAGAGGGAATTGTTCCAAGAGATGAGCAAATTAAAAATGAAAATTATGATGTTAATGAACGTTATTTGTTTTATCTTAAAGAAATTGCTACGTCTCCAAGTGGATACTCTAGAATTATTCTTTCAAGATCCGACCCTCAGTTGATTGCAGAATTATTCAAACGCGAAGTTCCAGAGATTTCAAACGATACTGTGACAATTAAAAAAGTTGTTCGAACTCCTGGCGAAAGAGCAAAAATTGCAGTTCACAGTACTCAAAGTGGTGTTGATCCAGTCGGTGCTTGTGTTGGTCAAAAAGGCATGAGAGTCCAAACTGTGACGGATGAGTTGGATGGAAATGAAAAAATTGACATCATTCAGTGGAATGAAGATTTAAAGATTTTTCTTACGAGTGCATTGTCGCCAGCGGAAATAATTAGTGTTGATATCGATCTTGAAAAAAAAACTGCCAATGTAACTGTTGATGAATCACAAGCCCCTCTTGCAATTGGAAAAGGCGGAGTAAATGTGAATTTAGCAGCTGCTCTTACCGATCTTGAAGTGAATATTATTCAAGATAAAAGCGAAACTAAAATAGCTGAAAAAAAAGTTAACAATAAAGAGAAAAAGGAAGAAGTGAAACCTGAATAAATTATCGGCAAACTGTGACTTTCTTCATTTTACTCTAGAAATACCGCTTTAATAAATTGACAATTTAAATTGATATGAGTAAAAATAGATCTCCAATTGTGACAATTTTAGGACATGTAGATCATGGTAAAACGACTTTGCTTGATTCCATACGAAAAAGTAAAATCGCATCAGGTGAGCATGGCGGGATTACTCAAAGAATTGGTGGTTATGAAATAAAAACAAAAATTTCAGGCTATGACAACGATGTTATAACTTTTATCGACACCCCAGGTCATGAAGCATTCTCAAAACTTCGATCTCGTGGTGCTACTGTAGCAGATATTGCAATACTAATTATCGATGCAGTGGATTCAGTAATGCCTCAAACAATTGAGTCTATTGCGCATATAAAGGAAGCAAAAATACCTTATATAGTCGCAATCAATAAAATTGATCTTCCAGGAGCAAAGCCTGAAAAAGTAAAAAAGGATTTACTAAAATATGAGGTTGTCACAGAAGGTTTGGGAGGCGAAGTCCCAACAGTTTTAATATCAGCATCGAAAAATGAAGGTATCACAGAATTGCTTGAATCTTTGCTTTTAATTTCTTCGGAAATTGATCTTAAGTATGATCCTAAAAATCCAGTTCAAGCCTATATTATTGAAACAAACAAAGATAGGCGCGGGACAGTGGTGAGTGCAATAATCAAAGACGGCTCACTTCATGTTGGAGATACTGTGTACACAAATTCAGAAAAAATTCGTATCAGAGCTCTAATAAATGATCTTGGAAAGCAGGTTATAGAGGTTGAACCTTCAACCCCGTTTGAAATATTAGGATTTTCAAATATCCCTAAAGTTGGATCACAAATCACAGCAAAGGAGCAGGAAATCAAGAAATTTAAATCAAAGGATGACCAAAGCGTTCCAATGCAAGTTGATATGGAGACATTGCTTGGAACATCAACTCCCGAAGCAAAGAAGCTTCCAGTTGTTCTAAAGGCAGATTCTCATGGCACTCTTGAGGCGATTTTAAATGCTCTTAAAGATAACGACAATATCGAGATCATTCTATCTACCGTCGGCGGCATTCATAGATCGGATATTTTTCTAGCAAAGTCCACGAAAGCAATCGTAATTGGATTTTCTACCACTGTAAATAATGAAGTTAAAATACTAGCAAAGCAAGAAAAAGTTGTTGTAAAAACATATGAGATAATTTATGAACTGCTTGATGAGTTGGAGGAAGTGTCTGAATTAATTCATGAAAAAGAAGAAAATGAAAAAAATCTAAAGGCGCAGGCCAATATATTAGCAACTTTTGTTCTTGATGGTGAGAATGCAGTTGGTGGCCTTGTAACAAAAGGAAAGGTCAATATTGGTGATAATGTAGAAGTCTACAGAAATAATAAGCTTATAGGAAAAACAAAATTGATATCACTTAGGATCCGCGCAAAAACTGTTCAGGAGGTAAAGAAAGATCAAGAGTTTGGAATGCAAACAAATCCAGTACTTGACATAAAGCAGGGAGATGTGGTAAAATTTATCCTATAATAATTTTTAACTATAGTCATGATGCCTCAACAGAACTCACAGACATTGGATATTCCAAAAATTACTCAACAGATCAAGGATTATTTTACTAAAAATGTTTCTGGGGTAATTATTTTGCCATCAAAATCTACGCCCGATGCTATAGCTGCTGGAACTTCTCTATATCTCAAATTGATTGAGATGGGTAAAAATGTTTCAATCATTTCTGAGTCTATTCCACAAAGCGATTTGCTTGGAGCGGATAAAATTAAAAATGATTTGCAAAATGGTGGCGACAACCTAGTTGTATCATTTCCATACATTGAGGGAACGATTGATAAGGTTGATTACAATATTCAAGGAGAGCGTTTCAATTTAGTCATTGTGCCAAGAACTGGAAGTCAAAAGATAAAAGCTGACGAGGTCCAGTTTTCATATTCAGGAGGAAATATCGATTTCATCATAACAATAGATGCCCCAAATCTTAATTCTTTAGGTAGTATTTATCAAAAAAATGAGCGGAAATTTAGCAGTGCGACAATTATAAATATTGATCGCCATTTGATCAACAATTCATATGGTTTAATCAATTTTGTTTCAAAATCAAGCTCATCGACTTCGGAGTTAGTTCTTGAGGTTATCAAAAAACTCGGAACCAATATTGATAAAGATATTGCAAACAATCTTTACTATGGAATTATTACTGCAACAAATAATCTTACTTCATATTCAGTAACTGCAGATACATATGAGCACATTGCCGAACTCTTGCGTTTTGGAGCAGTGAGAAAACCAGCCGTCACGAATGTGCCAAATTCATTTGGCCAATTTTCGCCACCAGGCAACTTTGGAATGATGGATCAGCCGTATTCACCGCCAGTATTTAATCCGCAAATGATTCAATCAAGACAACAACCACAAAGAAATTATCCAGAGCAGCAACAGTTTGTTCGACCTGCGGCAATCACGAACACAAAGTCAGTTGAAGAAGTTGAGGTATCGCCTACTTCGAAAGAGGGTCAGAAAATAAGAGGTGAATCATCTAATGAACTTAAACCTAAGATATTTTCAGACAGTGGTGGAATAATGCAATAACGAGTATAATTACTTCGTGATAAATCAAATACTTCCTTACATATTAATTTTAATTTCAACCGCTTTTATTCTATATATTGTTCGGAGCTGGATGCTTAAAATAGAAAAATCGTCACAGGTTTCAAAAGAGCTAATGGAATGGATCAAAGATACAAATAAGTCGAGCCGTCATGTTGATCAAAAGCTAACTCAAAATATGGACATGTTCAATGAACGTCTTGACAAAGCAGCAACTGTGATGATGGGAGTTCAAAAAAGTATAGGTGAGTTTTCTGAAATTGGAAGGTCAATGAAACAACTGCAACATTTTCTTCAGTCTCCAAAACTTCGTGGAAATATTGGTGAGCAAGTCCTTAAAGAGCTACTTTCACAAAGTTTACCTAAGGGAATATATGCGCTTCAACACATATTTCAAAGTGGCGAAAGAGTAGATGCGGTAATAAAAACTACTCAAGGAATAATTCCTATAGATTCGAAGTTTCCGCTATCTAGTTTTAGATTAATTAGCGATGCTAAATCAAATATAGAAAAGACTCAATCACAAAATGCATTTGTGAAGGATGTAAAAAAACATATTTTGTCAATTTCAAGCAAGTACATCCTTGTTTCTGAAGGAACTTTAGATTATGCGCTTATGTATATTCCATCAGAGAGTGTATATTATGAAATTATTAATGACCAGTCACTTTTTGACTATGCATCGAAAATGCACGTAGTTCCCGTTTCTCCAATGAGTTTTTACGCATATTTAAAAGTAATTCTAATTTCACACGAAGGAGCAAGGATTCAAACCCGAGCAAAGGAAATAATTCGTGTGATTCAATCAATCAGAAAAGAGTATGAAAAAACTGATGAAATGCTCTCAGTGTTGGTAAAACACATTAATAATGCTTACAATCAGATCTCGAGTTTTTCACAAAAATTTAATTCTTTTGGACAAAAACTTGAGTCAATTGATTCAACTTCATTGGAAGACTCGAAGATGATAGAATAAGTATCTTATGCAAAAGATGAAGATAGTGTGTGGGCATTCAGTTGAGAACTCAACTTCAGACAAAGAGATTCTTAAATCCATCATAGATTCAAGAAATATTGAAAACATTGATACATTTTTGAATCCACCAACTCCTCTTGGGATGAATCTCAGTGATTTTGGAATATCTAAAAAAAATTTAAAGTCATTGCTTGAGAGATTTAAATTGGTAAAAAATAATAATGAAAAAGTTGTAGTGTATACGGATTATGATGCCGATGGAATAACTGGTGGCGCAATTCTCTGGGAGACCCTTCATTTGCTAGGATTTGATGCCATGCCATACGTTCCTCATCGATCACGTGAAGGGTATGGCTTTTCAAAAATTGGAATTGATAATGTCATCGCTGAGTTTGACCCAAAATTAATAATCAGTGTTGATCACGGAATAACAGCAAAAGATACTGTCATATATGCGAAAAGCAAGAATATTGATATCATAGTTACCGATCATCACCACAAACAAAAAAATAAAATTCCAGGTAAGGCAATTGGCATCTTTCATATACCAGCTCTTTCAGGATCTGGAGTGGCATATTTTGTTGCAAAAGAATTATTTAATTATTTTGGGAAAGTTTCAAACAACTTTACTCTACTTGCAAAATATTTTAACTCTGATTATCTTGCCTTAGCATCAATTGGGACAGTTGCAGATCTTGTTCCTTTGGTTGGCCCCTCAAGGAGCGTTGTAACTTTTGGTCTTCGAGCTTTCAAAAACTTAGACAGAATTGGACTTCGTGAGATAATTAGTGAAGCAGCAGTTAAAAATAAAGAGATTACTCCATATGAGATTGGTTTCGTGATTGCACCACGAATTAATGCTATTGGAAGGCTGGATCATGCAATTGATGCATTGAGGTTGCTTTGCACCACAAGCAATCCTCGAGCTAAAAAATTAGCAGAAAAAATTGGAAAAGCAAATGAAGATCGAAGAACTTTGGTTGATAAGTGTGTCAAGGAGGCAATACAGAAAGTAACTATGGAAAAGCTCCCAAAGCTAATAATTATCGACTCAAAAAACTGGCATGAGGGAATCATAGGTTTAATTGCTTCAAAAATGGTGGAAGAGTATTTTCGGCCATGCATAGTTATGACCAAGAGCGATAGATTCTACAAAGCGTCAGTGAGGTCTATACCAGGGTTTCATGTAACTGATTTTTTATCAACGTTGGGGGAATATCTCGCAGGATTTGGAGGACATGCGGCAGCTGCAGGATTTACCATTGAAGAATCAAAGAAAAATATTTTTATTGAAATTGCTCAAAAAAAAGCTGACAAATTGATAAGTGATGAAATGCTGACAAGGTCAATAATAGCTGATATTGATATGCCAATATCCATGGCCAGCAAGGAGCTGGTTTCAGTCATTGATACGATGTACCCTTTTGGGATAGGAAATCCCAAACCAAAATTCGTTTCGGAGGTAATAATTGATAAGGCGTCAATAATTGGAAAAAACAAAACTCATCTTAAATTATTGGTTTCAGGGACTAATAATGAAAAAGAAAAAATCGAGATGATTGCATTTGGATATGGTGAGATTTACGACTTATTGAATTCAAAGCAAAAAGTAAGATTAGTTTATCAGTTGGGTATAAATAACTTCAGAAACAATGAAACGCTTCAGGGGGTTGTTAAACATATTGAGTTCTAAGGAAAAATGTCATATAATGGAACTGTTAAAGTTTAAGAGTTATTGAAGTACTATTATGTTAAAAGTAATAATTGGAGCAATTATCGTAGTCATTGTTGGTGCTGGAAGCTATTTATATTATAAATCTTCTCAGGAAAAGCTCGCTACTCCACCAAAAGAAACCGCGATTACAACAGTTACAAAAAAACCTACACCATCGCCAACACCAAATCAAGTTGCGGTTGACGAGTATTCTATCGAAATACTGAATGGAAGTGGAATAGCGGGAGAGGCAGGGCGTGCTCAGGCATTGCTTGAAAATTCAGATTATAT
>PCVM01000004.1:5781-9401 GCA_002796045.1 Candidatus Roizmanbacteria bacterium CG11_big_fil_rev_8_21_14_0_20_36_8 | reverse complement strand
GTCGCCATTCATATTGCAGCAATTGATGAAAGATTAACTGATAATAATGATAATTTTCCAAACGGTTATATTCTTCCAGGTTTGGGCGATGCGGGGGATAGGCAGTTTGGGACATAATTTAGAAAAATATGACTCATTATGAAATAATCTCTGTACCAATTGGTACAGAGTTAAATTTTGGTCCTTCAGAAGATAGTGAAACACTTGGAGTTGTCCAAAGACCTATAAGAGCACAGATTATTGGACCACTTACTGAAGGTGCATATCCTATCAATCTAATAGATGAACAACCTCCGTTAAATCAACAAAGAATATACTGGCATCAGCCTCCACCGAAATAGCACTAAATTCTAGCAATAATAAACGCAATGGAACGCCAAATAAAAAAACCATCAATAAATAATATATTTATCAATTACCTCAACCACTCCATCCTTATCCCAAGAAGGACAAATATAATCTGCGTTTTCCAGCATTATAGGCTCGGAGTTAGCCATGGCGATACGTAGTCCTGCCGCATCAAACATCGAAATGTCAGTGGCCCCATCTCCGATCGCGATCGTCTCTTCTTTTGAAATTCCAAGTTTTTCTTGGATATACCTCATCGCAAAACCTTTTGTTCCATCTTTGTGAAATAAAAGAACCGCTGCAAGGTTTTTGTCATTTGTCCAATGAGCTCCAACATATGTCGAATACTTGTGAGGGAGGGTTTCGAGTGATTTCTCAAGATTTTTGGCTTCTTTCAAACTTGAACATGTAAAAGAAAGTCCAGTAACATTTTCCTCAGCACTCACTGGGTTCGTATCTTCATACCAATCAGTGTCTGATAAGAAACCGATTTCCAAAAAGTAGGGATTTGTGACATTTACAATCTCTTGGACTTCAGAATCCGGTATATGCAAATCATATGCATAAGACCCATCTGGGTTTATTACCTTTGCTCCATTTTCAGCAGCATGATATCCGTCAGGAAGTTCTTGATTTGCAAGAAAACTGTTTAATTGGGTCACTGAACGAGCTGTGACAAAAATTATAGTTACTAACTTCGAAGCTTTCAATAGTGCGTCCTGCACTTTTGGAGAACAAACATCTGCGTTGTGCCCTGTGACTGTTCTGTCAATATCAAGCGCGAGGAGTTTATAAGTCATGTTCTATTATACCCCAAGACTTCAGCCATGATTTTATGAGACTTAAATGATATGTTCAAGCAATTTAACAATTTAACAATTAAACCAATTAGAAATTAGGCTAATTCGTAATTAATATAGCTCTCCTCCTTACCAAGGAGGAGTACCCCGCAAGGGGGGGAGGTGGTTTTTTTAACTACTAACTACCAACTACTAATACAGCAATTTAACAATTCAACAGTTAAGCAATGTAGCAATTAGGCAATTCAACAATTTAGCAATTTAATTAAAAAATCGGCTAAAATCCTGTCCCAGAGCCCTACTCACCGTGAGAGTGCCGTAACCGTTAAAACAACGGTGAAATGCCATTTTGCCCTCCTAGGATCGATTTTGATCCGATTAATTTCGATTTTGACACGGATTACCCTTTTTAGCAGTCAGATACACTGCTATTTTTTGAAAACCGATTTATTTTTGATTTTAATCCGTTCAAAATCGATGCAAATGAATATTTTTTTTTAAATTTTCAAAATAACTATATCAATTAAGGTCGAAATATATCACATATAGCAATTAAGCAATTTAGCAGTTAAGCAATTCAGCAATATAATTATTCAAATCAAATGAATTATCGCAGTATACATCTGCAAAATCCGTTTCCATATGAACCTTCCCATAGACCTATAAAAAAGGGATCATCCCGAAACGGGATGATCCCTATATATAGCTCGCTATGAAGGGGTATATAAAATATTAAAACTTTTAAACTGTTGAGAAGAGCATCGATATACCAATTAGGAATTGGTTGTATTGAATACAAAACAATGCTATAATATAGAGCAATAACATCTCTTCACAACAGCCCTTTATGAGGCCGGTCTACAATCCAGAAGAAACTCACCTATTATTTGCTGGGGACACTCCAGAAATTATCGGTCCCGTTTCGACTGCAATAAATCATCTAATAAGAATTCCTGAACCTAATATGCATCTTTTTATGGAGATCGATGAGGCAGATCGATACTATAAAGACAAACATGACAAAACAAAACCAACTGTTGTTATTTTAGACAACAATACACCTAACTCTTTATTGACTGGGTATCATTTTACGATGCAACTTCTTGAGGAAGCTAAAACTCATAAAAATTTATTTATAGTTACAATTTCTTCTTCGGATATGGGTTTGGTTTATGAGGATGCAGGAGCTCATATCGCAAATTTACAATCGAAAGGCGGGGAGTTTTGGACCAAACACACAGAGAGACATCAAATGACTTTATGGTTGGGAGAATGCTTGAGGACAGGAATAATGACTCCAAGGAATGCTTGGCTTGAAAGACTAGGTTTTGAGACCAGATATCAAGCAACTAGAGAGGATAAAATTGCAGAAGAAAAAGAACTCTTCTTCCTCTTCCACGCACTACATGACGCAGAAAATGATCCTATAAAAGTCAACGCAATTCTAGAAAGAAAAAATTTAACAATCTTCAAATCCTCAACTGAGGCAGGCCATATTTACTCGGCTCATCTGAGTAAATTTGACTTGGAGGTAGACCAAGCAGGACAAGCTTTCCCCATCCAGAAGGTGCAGATTCAAAATAATCTTTTATTCTTAATACCTCTAATAATCTTGGAGAAATACCTTTTAATAAGATATCTTTATTGTTATAAATACGATACCATCTCAAGTAAAATTCAAACGGCTTCAATACTGTCAATGCTTCTTTTGCTTTTTCTGATAGTTTCTGCTCAGTAACCAACTGGCTAGGATCAGTTTTAGAACCCATCCAATAAGTATCATGATTATCAGCTCGATCAGCTAATTTTACCAATGCTGGGATCGTCGGCAACAAAGCAGTCCTTACACCAAAAGCACGGTTTTTACTCAATATTCTCTTTTTAGCATTTTCTAATTCTGCAATAATTTCATCATCTGTACCTTTCTTATTTAACGCAACAAGATTATTTGCAAGGTGATCGATTGTAAAGTCTCCAGGATATAATTTGGTTGGTTCTTTTGACTCACCGGTTTCATAATTTTTTTGATGTAGATCTACCCATTGCATTTCTCCATGAATATCGGGTAAAGTGCTTTGATTTGACGTCACAACTCCTTCTAATTCGCCATCATCAGTTTTTATTCTGTCTTCAGTAAAATCATGCAAAACCGCTGACAACAAGCTGAGTTCTATCAAATCGGATGACATGCCTACATAAGATTTATTTCTCGCTTGACCAGAATTGATTTTATCAATTTGATCCATCATTCGAAGCGCAACCCGATAAATATGAGCCATCGTCGGCTCTCCAGTACGTCTTTTTTTGCCGTCGAGCGTAGACTCGACAAATGCCATTGCGGTTTTGACATTGTAAAGAATTCCTGCTTGTTTCTCCGAACCATCATCCTCACCTTGTGTATGAGTCTCTAAAAAGCTACCTAACGCTACATTAAAATTCACCTTTAACCCCTCATAAGTTTCTTGTCCTGCA
>PCVM01000004.1:0-5701 GCA_002796045.1 Candidatus Roizmanbacteria bacterium CG11_big_fil_rev_8_21_14_0_20_36_8 | reverse complement strand
AAAACCTGGATACATCATCTCAAGTTGGACAACTGAAGAAGTTAATAAAGTCCGGCGAGCTAGTGTCGCCACTGAGCTATCTAGATTATTATAAAACCAAGGAACTCCCTCAACTCTTGTCATATTAAGCGATACTATAACACCTGATTTGATGTATTTCAATTTCATCATGATTTGATATAATGAACTTGTCCTTCAGGGTAGGGTTTGATTCCCAATCGGTGGTATAAAAGTCCACGAGCTTGCAAAAGCATGACTGCAGTAAATTTGAGTCTGACTCGAATATTCTGCGACCGACGGTATAGTCCGGATGTCGCGTCCAACGCGACAATCGAGTTTGACTCGATGAAAGAAGGCAAACCTCCCTGTTTGGGCGCATTAATAAATTAACTCAATTAATATGTCCCAAGCACGATTCGCCCCAATTTTTATCATGATGGCGGCAATCTTGTGGGCGGTTGACGCGATATTTCGCACTCAACTAACCTATACGATACCAAGCACCTACATCGTCATGATCGAGCACTTTATAGGATTTCTGATTCTAAGTCCTCTAATAATCAAATACTGGAAAGACGTTAAAAGCCTTAAAAAGCACGATTGGATAATCCTTCTAACGATGACTATCGTAAGCAGCGTCTTGGGAACTGTCCTGTTTACCGAAGCGTTGGGTCGCAGTTTTGCAGAAAATGACTTTGTGACTCCAATATTATTACAGAAACTTCAGCCACTTTTTGTAGTTGGACTTTCGGCTTTGATTTTGAAAGAAAAAGTATCTTTGCAATTTATTTCACTTGCAGCAATAGCACTTTCGGGAAGTTACATGATAAGCTTTGGGTTTGAACCAGTTTCGCTCCAATTTACAGGCAAGGAAATGGTATTTGTTCTTGCCCTTGGTGCTGCTGCAGCTTGGGGAACGGGTACTATTTTAAGCAAATATGCACTCAAAAATCTCCCTTTTCCAGCTCTTGCCGCAGTCCGGATGTTTCTTGCGGTTCCTATTGCTTATATCTTTTCACTAATACTTGGTCACGTGTTTGATCCTATGTCTCTTGGAGTCTCAGAGTTGTGGAGATTTTTTGTAATTGCAGGAATTACTGGTGGAGCACTAGCATTGTATTTATACTATAAAGGATTGAAAAAAACTTCGGCAAAAGTATCGACATTTGCAGAACTTATATTTCCAGTGACAAGCATATTCATTGCTATAACACCTCTCAATCCATATGGAGCACCTCAAATACTAAGCGTTGCAAATACCATCGGGATAATACTTCTTGTTGGGTCAATAACTATTATGAGTTTTGGGGATGACAAGGTAAAATAAAAGCATGGACTCAAACAATAACTATCAAACTTATATTCTCGTCGATATTATTCCGCCTAGTGTCAGTCGAGAGCAGGCTGAAATAAATCTGGTAGAAATGCTTGCTCTTATCAAAACTTATGGGAGTGGGAAAGTCGCCAAAGTCATCCAACGTCGCGAATTTCCACACCCAGCAACATACATGGGATCAGGAAAAGCCGAAGAAGTTGCGGGAATGATCACGCAGTACAAGGTTGATGTGATAATAATAAATGCCATAGTCAAAAGCACTCAACTTTTTAACCTAAAAAAACTGTACTGGGATGCAAATCCTAATATTGAGGTCTGGGATCGAATAGATCTCATCCTTCATATTTTCTCAAGACATGCAAAAACATCAGAATCAAAACTCCAGATCGAACTTGCAGGGATGAGACACATGGGGCCGCGAATGTACGGCCTATCTGAGGAGCTTGGTCGACAAGCTGGAGGAATAGGCGGTCGAGGAGTAGGGGAGACCAATGTAGAGCTTATGAAGCGTCACTGGCGCGATCAAATCAAAGAAAAGAGAGAGAAGCTTGAAAAACTCAGCAAAACTAGGAAAAATCAGATGGAAAGGCGGAGGAAGATCGGATTCCAGACTGTGTCAATCGTGGGTTACACCAATGCAGGAAAGACCACACTTTTCAATATTCTAGCTGGGAAAAAGAAATATGCAAAAGATGAACTTTTTGCTACACTCGAAAGTACTGTCGGACATATGTACGTCGTTAGCGCAAATAAACAATTAATTGTCTCAGACACGATTGGATTTATCAAAGAACTGCCGCTATCACTTATTGAGGCTTTCAAATCGACCCTTACTGAGTCAATTTATGCGGATCTGCTACTTCATATTGTCGATGTAGCAGATCCGCAGATGCCTGAGAAAATCCAAACTGTGAACAATATCCTTTTGGAACTTGGGACATCTGACAAGCCTACTATTACAGTTTTTAACAAAGCTGATCTACTCTCTGAGGTTGAACAAAAAAAACTAATCGCGGGAATTACTGAAGACGAGATTGTGGTTTCAGCAACAGCTGAGGTAGGTATTGAAAGTCTAAAGGATAAGATTGTCAAGATGATTTGACAAAATATGGAACTTCTTGTTTAAATTTATTGCACTCAACGATCGAAAGAATTTTTCTTGCATTTTTATATCCTTTTTTTTCAATTTCATCTATTTCAATGTTTTTATCAAAAAAAGCCTCTAAAACTTTGTCAATCTCATCATATGTCGCGCCCATTTCCCCTTCATCAGTTTGTCCTTCCCAAAGACCGGCAGTCGGAGGTATCTCAAGGATCTCCCGCGGAATTTGAAGGTAACAAGCCAATTTTCTCACTTGAGATTTATAGAGATGACTGATCACTTCAAAATCAGAGGCAGAATCACCAAATCGAGTAAAGTATCCAAGAAGCCGCTCCGTTTTGTTTTCTGTACCACACACCAGAGCATCTAGCTTTTTTGCCTGGTCAAAGAGATATGCCATACGTATGCGCGCCATGACATTTCCGAGACGGATTTTTTTATCAATGTCATCTTTTATCTGCAACTCACTTGCAATAACATCAACCGTATCTTTGATAGAGTGGAGGAGAATATTACTCTTTGGCAGTCCAATGGATTCAATGGTGGTCTCAAAAAATTTGATCGATTTATCAAAATAATAGAGATGGATCACGTAGATATTTTTAAGTGGAATAGTTTTTGAGAGAATATATAAAGCGGTAGCTGAGTCAATCCCGCCAGAAACTGCGATGATGACATTTTTCTTCTTTGTACGAGTCAAGACCGAGGTGATGTGTTTTTGGATATTATTGAGTTGTCTCATTAGTTGGTTCTATTATAGCTTTTTCTGCGATTGTATCAAAGGCTTTCGAAATAATTTCATTTTTGATTCCCTCATCAACTTCATCTGACGTTAATCTTTCTAAATCCTCTTTACAAAATAATACTTCTCCTGATCCATTTTTTTCTTTCGTGGCCATAAAATACCAGTAGTTAAACTGAGTCAATAAATCTTCAATTTGGCGCATTGGAGAGGTCATCACTGTATTGATCCTCCTTGGAATATCTGCGAAATTCTCTGGTCCGAAGCAGATAATGTTTCGGACTATATTACTTGTACTACTGTCTGCAGGATCGACTTCTACAGTATGACTGCCTACAAAAGGGATTTCATTTCTTACCATCTCTTCAATAAAAGTTTTAGAGGCTGAATGCATAAGTATTTCATTAATGTCCGACGTTTTCTTATGTGACAATATATTATCGGGGATTACAGCCGGTATCAAATCACCAAAAAGCTTACCGGATTTTGTTTTATCAACCCTAATATCACTGTATCTTGTAAGTAGTTTATAATCTTCAGCAAATAATGAACTTACAGTACCATTTCTTATTTGTCGTCTATGTGCAGCAGCCCTATCATAAAGCATTCTAAATGGAGTAAATCTTATTGGACAAACGACATCCCCATATGCCCTTTCCCAAGCTTCTCTATACCAAATATTCTTCCCGATCAGCACTAGAGAATCTACCAAATCTCTATGATTTTTATCAACTACAGATCCAGGAGTATTTTCGACCAAATCGGCGATGTTTCCGCCTGTATAATCAAAGTACTGAACATTTCCCCATTTATCAAAAAACACTTGTTGATTCTCCCATTGATGCGGTTGGTCGTAATAAAAATCTCGTGAAATAACAATGCTGCTCAAGTTAGCTCTATCATGCATAAATCCCCACTCTACAGTATTTGTCCCGAGCATTGGTATAAATTTTGCTGGATTTTCCTTGTCAGGATAAGATGTTTTTTGTTGTATAGCAGTAGACAGGAGTTGGAGAGCTTCGGACTTTGGCAACTGAGCAATTCTTTCAGCAATATTCACGATCCCAATTTGATATCTCAACCCATAAATCATACTGAGACTGTCAAGATCATGTTCAGTGTCAGATTGGTCACAAATAAGGGCAACAGATAGAGCTTGTTCACGCTCTGGCATCTCCCATGTATTTTCAACATCTGGTTTCCCCAAATCAATATTCTTGTCGACACACGCTGGACCAATTAGTGACTTGATAACAAAGTTACTTCCATTTTCAGCACTCATTTTTATAATATAACTGGAAAGGCCAATTATACTATAAGATAATGTAGAAATTACCTCAAATACCTCAGTCTCAAGCTATTCCCGACCACAGAAACCGAGCTGAAGGCCATTGCAATCGACGCGATGATAGGGGAGAGAAGTATGCCAAAAAATGGGAATAATATACCTGCTGCAACTGGAATTCCTATGATATTGTATCCAAATGCCCAGAATAAATTCTGTTTGATAACTAAAAGGGTTTTTTGTGAAACGTCAATCGATTCAACAACTTTCTCAAGAGTTCCTTTGACCAAAACTATGTCACCTGTTGCTATCGCAACATCAGTTCCAGTACCCATTGCGATTCCGATGTCAGCTGTGGCTAGGGCAGGTGCATCATTAATACCGTCTCCAACCATGGCAACAATTTGACCGTTCAACTGCAACTCTCTTATCTTCTCAGCCTTCTCCCCAGGTAACACTTCAGCAAACACCTCATCAATTCCCAAATGCTTACCAATAACTTCTGCAGTTTTTTGGTTGTCGCCTGTTATCATGACGGTGCGAATTCCTCTTGATTTAAGTTTTGATATTACGTCAATGGCATCTTCTTTTATAGAATCTGCAATCCCAATCAATCCGACGACTTCGTCACCGACCGCAATAAATGATACCGTTTGCGCCTTTTCTCGTAATTTATTTGCTAATTTATCAAAATTTGGAGGAATCTCAACTTTCAGCTCCTTCATAAATCGACCTGTGCCAACAACTACTTTTTTTCCATCAATAACACCTTCCACACCTTTTCCTGAAATATCTTTAAATTTATCTATTGTCATCCCAGGCTTGACCCGGAATTTAGTACTTTTAATATGTCTTACGACCGCATCTGCAAGCGGGTGATGAGATTGTTTTTCGATTGAGTAAAGGAGAGAAATATATTTACTTTCAATTTCAAACGTCTGTACTTCGGGTTTTCCAAGTGTCAAGGTTCCGGTTTTATCGAATACTATCGTATCAATCTTGTGCGCAATTTCCAAAGCTTTTGCATCTTTAATGAGTATCCCACGTGCTGCTGCCATACCCGTTCCCACCATGACCGCGGTTGGTGTTGCAAGACCAAGTGCACAGGGGCAGGCGATGATAAGTACGGTTATGGCAATATATATGGCAAATTGGAGAGCGGAACTATCTGAGATTATCCCAAACTGAGGAGCGATAAATAACCAAAAAATCCATGCAACAAAAGCAATCGATATG
>PCVM01000099.1:4576-9234 GCA_002796045.1 Candidatus Roizmanbacteria bacterium CG11_big_fil_rev_8_21_14_0_20_36_8 | reverse complement strand
TCCAAGAACCTTGTCAAGAGGCATTGGAGGACCTAATTCCAAAAGAGGTTCAGAACCGCTTTTAGGAACCATAACCCCTGCAGTAAATGGAACAACACCTGCCTGAACCATTTTAACCAATAAGTCACTTTCAGGATCTGCCAATTGAGCTAATATCTCAGTTTTTTGTTCACCGTCAAGTTTGAATCCTTGTGCAGAATCGAGATCCATTAATCCTTCAAATTCTATTGGCATAAATATATGTATAAATAAATAATTCCGTCGAATATACAATAACGTTGTTGCAAAAGCAAATAGACCGAAATCAGTGTCGAGTCAAATCTCCCATTAAGATTATTTGAAGAAGCTTTTCATTTGAAAAATAATTCATGATGTAATATAATTACATCATGCTATCAATAATTGAACAAATACAGCAAGATGTTACTTATTCAGAACGGACTCAAATCTCCCTATCTCCTACTCTGCGCAAAGTTGTCGAAAAAAAGAGAGCCGCAACTGGAGAAAGTTTATCTGAATATATTCGCGGGGCTTTGAAAATTCGCGTTAACGCTGAAGAGTCAGAATATAAAGACCGTATGTCTGCTGTCAAGGCATTTGTAGGCGCTAGAAAAGGAAAAAGGCATAAATACTGGAACACCGATAAGAAAATCGAGAATTGGCAGCGAATGTTACGCAGAGATAATCGGTACTAAAACAATATGTTTCTTCCAGATACTAATATTCTAATTTACTCAGTGGCTGGCCGTGAGCCATTCGCTTCTCTTTTAACCGATTGGGTAAGAAAAAAGCAGCTAGTTTTTTCTGTAATATCGATATCGGAATTTATAGTAGGCGCAGATCCTGATGAAAAAGAAAAACTTATCAATCTTGTTGAAAGCTCAGATATTTATGATATTGATTATCAAACCGCAGTCATTGCTGAAAATTATAGACAAGAATTTTTACTGAAAAAGAAAAAAGTATATCTTCTTGATTGTATGCTTGCTGCAACTGCAAAAACTCACGATCGCACTCTTGTCACTGTGAATACAGATGATTTCCCGATGGAGGATATCAAGATTCTTAATCCTTTACTGCCATTCAAAACCACCAAAGTTCCAACAGCTTCAGATCCTTAAACATTGCTCCCACATCTCCCCACCCAAACGCGCCATCGCTGTCAAAGTCAAGTGGGAGCATGCGTTCAAAACTGACCTCATTCCCCTCTTTTTCAAAAACAACAAATGCTTGACGAGGTAGATAATATTTTTTGAGAAGGACAACTCTGTATTTTCTGCCTAATGCAATATTGTCAACTTTCTCGATCGATCCAACTCCACCTAGAACACTCAATTTATCCCGACTAAAAACCAACTCTTCAAGCTGATTAAAAATCTGGAGCTCAAATTCGTCTGCATCTTTGCCAAACTTTGGAAATAATGAAACATTAAAAAGTAAAGACGGCAAAGGAACAATTTTATAGCTCCATATAATGCTTTCAATTGCAGGTTCTTCATCTCGGTAAAGTACGAGCTTAACTGTATTGTTCTCTAGTTGTTCATCAGTATTTATATAAAGATCGATTGTTTTGGTTTCATCAGGCCTTATCGTATTGAATGATCCGATTAAGTACTTTGATGGTTCAAGTCCATCCAATAGAAATCCATAACCATTTTCCTTACTCCAAATCGCCTGACCATCGTTTTTTACAGGAATTCGGAGATGGTAAGTTGACTTCTCCACAATCTCAGTCGGTAGCTCATCAAAAAAAATTCCCCCTTTTTCAATAACCTCTGGCCTTCCAAATTTTTTTTCAAGGCTACTTACCACATCGAATTCTGGATACACCCCTTCTTCGCCAAATTTTACCCATGAAAATTTTAAAAAAGGTTCTCCCTGATAATTTAAGACAAACGGTGTTACTGCAACAACCCGTGAATCAAGTAGCCAAACCTGCTCATATGCATAACGAAAATTTTCAGCAATCTGACTGCGCGACAATACATCTCCATTCCACCCAGTTTCAGTAATAAACACCGGAAGGTCTTTGATTCCAAGGGATCCTAATACCCCAAGCTCCCACTCATATGTTTTTATAGAACCACGCCCGCTTCCAAAAGCTGAACCGGAAAACCCTGGGTTTGGATAAGAGTGCGATGAAAGTCCGTCAAAATACTTGTTAAAGTTGTCAGCTCCGATTCTTGCAATAGTTAACTCAAAGAAATTGACAGCATCCATATAATTTGGCTTGCTCTCTGGAGCCGAAACATCAAGTCCTGCCATCATAACAAAGTTATCTTCATTTGAGGTTTTTAATACTTTTGCAAATTCGAAAGCAACGTCAGCATATGAGTCAACATCAACTTCTCCACCCCACTCAGTGGCATGGTTTGGCTCATTGAACAAAATAATATAACGTTTTTTTACAACCCAGTTTAATTTGTTCAAAAAATTTGCCCAATTTTTTGCGTCCTCATTTTTTGCCCTCTCCCAGTTTTCACCTATTGGAGTTGTGGCAAGTCGGATTATCGGAATAAGTCGCCGCGCACGGAGTTTGTCGAAAATATCCTGCCACTTCGTAACGTCCTTATCGTCCGCGTGAACTACTAATGTGACATAACCCCAACTACCAGTGTCCCCATTTACCAATTCGCGTGCGCGTTCAATATCAGTTTCTGATGGCTGAGCAAGGTGAATACCAAATTTATTATTAATAACCTCTACAGCGCCAACTGGGTAGACAACGCAAATTGTAAAAAAGGTCAAAATAACAGCAAAAGCAGTATTTCGGATTAATAATGATTTCATGAAGTTTTTAATAATTCATTTTAAACTCTTGGTAAGACTATCGTCTTTTGATTGGAGTATAGACCTGAAATCTCTTTATAAGTTTTTTCTGGTTCCTCATTTCCCTGAAAGAAAATAATATGGGCAATACCCTCACCTGAATAAATCTTGGCAGGAAGCGGAGTTGTATTTGAAATTTCAATGATAAGTGAACCTTCCCACTCAGGCTGAAGTGGTGTAACGTTAACTATAATTCCACATCTTGCATAAGTGGATTTACCTATACAAAGCCCCAAAACGTTCTTTGGAATCTTTAAATACTCAAGGCTTCGAGTGAGAGCAAAAGAGTTTGGGGGAATTAAGACCTCCTTTTCATCACGGACATCTACAAATGACAGTTCGTTAAAATCCTTTGGATCAACAACTGCTGAGTGAACATTTGTAAATAATTTAAATTCTGGTGCCACTCGAAGATCATATCCATATGAGGAAAGCCCATATGAAACGTTACCATTTTTTACCTGTTTGCCAACAAATGGTGAGATCATCTGGTGCTCTATAACCATCCTTTTTATCCAAATGTCTGATAGTGCTGACATATATTTCAACCTAAACTTCGTCTTACAAGACCAGCCTTCTCAATATGTTTTTCGATATTTTTTCCGTTCTTGTATAATTTATAAATTTGTGAAGTTAGCTTCCGATGCTCAATTTGATCCTCAGTTAATTTAATTTCACTACCCAAAAATGACAGTATATATTCATAATCCGCGATGACTGCCTCAAGACCTATAGATGTCTTAGCAAGATCTTTTATTACATCAATATTTGTGTAACCAATTGCATGTACTAAATCTGAACGAACATTTATATAATGCCTTTCTAGAAGTTCTAATCCATTTTGTATTTTCAATGAATTTAAAGCATTTAATCCACGTCCAGTTCCGATTATCTCAGGAGGTAATCCAAGTGAATATAGTGATGCAGTAAATGAGATTGCCCGCGGTAATTTCACCTCTCCAATTCCTCTGGAATATCCAAATAGTCCAATGTGTTGAACTCGCTCGCGACGCTTCGGGATTGACCTTGATATTTGGTTGATGAGAGGCGCTATTTGCTCAATTGTACTTTGATAAAATCCAGCAAATAGCGCCATAATTTTTCTCAATTTTGCTTTGTCTTGGTCCAAAACCATGCGAGTTTTATAATCTCCAATTGTTTTTTCAATCTTTTGTATAGCCTCAAACACCTCATCACGTGGGAAATCATAGCGAAACGCGCTTTGAATTGTAGTGGTTCTAATACCTGAGTACTCATTTAAAAACTGTTCAATTGTTCTCGGACTTATCCCTCCGCGAAATGGCAAGGCAGCAGCACCAATCATCGGGTAAAGTGGAATTTCAAATTTTTCCTCAAACTTTTTATAATTTGATAAGGCAATTTTTATCGCAAGTATCGTTGGGACAATCCCCGAGTTTAGTGCAGGGTCAGATCTTGCTACATATGGCCTAATATACTCCGGTTTAAACCCAAATCCTTTTTCATGTCTTAACAAATATTCTTCAAGAATTTTATCTGAGTTTGAGATTGTGTCAATGTCTTCAAATAATGGAATTAGCTCTATGTGTTCTATATCCTCATCTCCCCGCTTTAAAAGTGGATGCCTGATTGAAGCTATCTGACGAAATGCATCTTGGACGTCATACATTTCCTTAGCAGTCGACGTCATCGGTAAAATTACTTCAAATAATGGATTGTTATTAAGCCCCAAATTCTTTGCAAGCCCTGAGGCGGCAAGTATTCCCATGAAAGCTCGACCTAGTCGATACTCGCTTTGGACTTTTGGATTTGGAAGTCTGAAGGTAATAAATTTATCGCGACCTATCTGT
>PCVM01000099.1:0-4564 GCA_002796045.1 Candidatus Roizmanbacteria bacterium CG11_big_fil_rev_8_21_14_0_20_36_8 | reverse complement strand
TACTCAAAGTATTCTCCAAAAATTCTCTCAAGTATTGCCTCGTCAACAAGCTTCCCTTCCCAATCCCACTTGTACTCAGTTGCTCCAAGATCTTTAAATGATAAATATAATTCCCGTGGCTCTTCTTGGGTGCTGATAAAAGGACGATGGTGCCAATAAGGAGTGTGTGCGTGGTCAGGGTGTTGAGTGACCATTGTTGCTGGAATCTTACGCTTTGCTTTCATTGTCCTCTATTATACCTTTTTGTTTTGATAAAATATAGATTATGAAACTTTCAAAGCGGACGGATATCCTTCCAATTTCCTCGATAAGAAAGCTTATTCCACTTTCTGAGCGGGCAAAGAAAAAAGGTATAAAAGTGTTTCACCTAAATATGGGTCAGCCAGATGTGAAAACACCACAAGTAATGATCGATTCTCTGAAAAATTGGAACATTAATCCATTAAGTTATGCTCCATCAGGAGGAACTAATGAATATTTAAATGCTCTTGAGACTTATTATCACGATCTCGGATTTTTGTTTGTAAACACTGGAAATACAATTGGCACTATTGCAGGCTCTGAAGCTATAAATATGGCAATGTTTTTGACCTGTGACCCAGGCGACGAATTGCTTGTTTTTGAACCGTACTATAGTAGTTATAAAACCTCAGCCACAATGTTTGGTATCAAATTAATTCCAATCAAAACAACGATTTCATCAGGATTTCATTTTCCAAGTATTGAAACTATTGAAGTATCGATCACACCTAAAACCAAGGCAGTCCTCTACTCCAATCCTTGTAATCCGACCGGAACTGTTTACACAAAAGCTGAAATTAAGCTACTTATCAATTTAGTTAAGAAACTTAACCTTTATCTAATTTCTGATGAGGTATACCGAGAATATACTTTTGTTGATCGACCGCATGTCTCAATTCTTGAATACATGATGGAGATTCCGGATCGTACAATTCTCATTGATAGTCTCTCAAAAAGATACAATCTCTGCGGAGCTCGTTTGGGAAATTTGGTCTCGTTGAATAAAGAGATAATAAATGGTGCTCTAAAATATGCGATGAGTAGATTGTCGGGAGGCCTCATAGATCAACACGTTGGGTCGCAGCTCGTCCATGTGCCAAAATCTTACACAAAAGAAATGCAAAAAGAATATGAAGCTCGTCGGGATTTGATGTTTGAGGGACTGACAAAAATTCCTGGGATTAATGTGACGAAACCTGAAGGGGCTTTTTACATCATGGCAGAGCTCCCAGTTGACGATGCTGAAAAATTTTGCATTTGGCTGCTCACAGATTTTCAAGATAATCAGGAAACTGTAATGCTAGCGCCAGGTTATGGCTTTTACTCAGATTCAAGCGATGGAAAAAGACAAGTTAGAATAGCTTATGTCCTGGAAAAGGACAAGCTCAAACGCGCACTTGAAATTTTGAAGATTGCATTGAAAGAATACTGCCATATTGCTTAATTGCTGAATTGCTGAATTGTTGAATTGCTGAATTGCTGAATTGCTGCAGAAGCTGTTTCTACGTGGGCTTTTATGAAGCTCTGGAAAATAGGGACTGTCCCGAAACGGGACAGTCCCTAAAATTAAACCATTTTACTAAGGTCTCTATGGATCACGATCAACTTTCCTGAAGAAACATTAATACTCGCTTTATCACTCGTAAACACATTGCTGACTCCACGAGTGCTCCCAAAGCTCAACGTTTCATTCTCCAATTCATACTGTAATCCCTTTGTAGAAATTCCTTTGACGCCTGATGAAAGTGGAATTAGTGAAAGCTCATCTCCCTTTTTTCCTGACAAATCAATCTTATCAAATAAGTAATACATACGAATGTTTTTTTGGTGAATTATTATATGGGCTTTTTTCGCGAATTTAGAAAGCAAGAAAACGTTTGAGAGTAGGTGGTCGAACCTGTCCCCTATCATGCCAAATATATCGATTTGCCAAGCGCCATTTTCTATGGCAAGTTCCACGGCAAGTTCCGAATCGGTTTTGTCTTTTTCTCTTTTATATTTTATGAGTTTTGTAAGACCATTGTTAATTTTTGAGTATACGTCAGGATCGATTGAATCCATATCCCCTACAACAATATTTGGAATAATTCCATTAACCACAATATTATTTGCGCCGCCATCTGCAGCAATAATCAAATCTGAGTTCTTGATAACTAACAACTGGCTTTTTGATTTAATCCGATCTCCGTTTAGAATAATTGCAATTTTTTTCATTTGAATTGATTAATTTGTGCTCTGATTTTCAATTTGCAGTCTCTCTTTCTCAAACTCAAGAACATATGATGGAGCATCTTTTTTGATTTCAGTATTTAAATTATTAAAATACTGTTCTAGAAAAATATTTTGGTCAGCGTCTGCAAGTTGAACCTCTTCATTTGGCACGACTATTTTTTGGCCATTTTTTTGAAATGTTATCTGTTTGACAATGTCATTTTCTGAAAATATTATCGAATGAATAATATAATTTGATTTATTGACAAACAATCTCAAGGACTCAGGCTGCTGTTTTGACTCGATTTTATACTCTATACAATCGTCTTTTCCGCACTTTACCTCTTTGATAAATGAAATCGTACTGATATTTGGATGGAGTGATTCCAGAAAATTCCTCATGAACACTGAAGGCTCGAAAGGGAGTATTATCACTCTTGTTGTTTTTTCGTCAAAAGGCTGCATCAGCCATTTATTTTCACCTAACTTAAGATATAGTTTTTCGCTTTTTACAATTAAATGAAGGTCCACTTTTTTGTCTTTATAAAGCTTTAATTCTTCATTTTTTCCATCAAGTATCCAGTCTAATTTATTGATAATTTTTCCACTTATTGTTTCAAAATACTCACCTTTTTGTTGGTTAAAAGCGGATTTGTAAAAAACTGATAAAGCCTTGCAAAGCCTGTCGTCTTCATATAAACAAGTGTATGTTGGCCTGATTCCATTCCAAACAAAAATAACAATGAAAACCACAATTGCGACAAGAAAGGGAGGATTGAATTTATTGTTTTCAATAACTTTCATACATAAACTATATCATGTATAATTTATCATGAAATGACTCATTTAATACGAAAATACACACGAGAAGATACCGAGGGCATAAAAAAGTGCCTCATTGAACTTCAGGATTTTGAAAGACTGATGGATCCAAAAAGACTTGAAGGAGTAAGAGTCGCTCACGAATATCTCGAACATTTACTTTCGCTTTGTGAAAACGGAAACGGAACAATTTTCGTAGTTGAGATAAATTGCGAAGTTGTTGGAATGGTATCTGTTTATATTGAAAACGATCTTAAACGATTTCGAACAAATCACAAATTTGCCTATATTTCCGATCTTATCGTGATGAAGGAACATAAATCAGACGGCGTCATAAAAGATCTTTTTGACGCGGCAGAAAAGTATGTAAAATCAAAAAATGTAAATTCTATCCAGGCCTCAGTTCTCAAAAATCATGATGAAAGCTTGAGTGGCTATCTTCGGAATGGATTTTCTGAATGGGAGATACGAGTGAGAAAAACACTTATCTAAAACCGATTCTATGAAACTTAAATCAATTTTGAAGATTTCTGCATTATTTGTATTAATAAATGGAATAACGGCATTTATTGGGACAAAAATAGTGCCATATCTTGGATTTTTCCCATATGGAGATTTATTACTTGAATACAAACTTCCAGCCTGGTTTCGATCTTTTGCAAATTTTGATGGACTTCATTACATTTTAATAGTTTATAACCATGGTTACAGCCAGTATGAACAGGCATTTTTCCCATTGTACCCAATAGTATTTGGATTTTTTTCATATATAACTAAACTGCCAGCAATCGTCTCGGCGCTGATCCTGCCTCCTCTTTTTGCAACTTTCGGTTTTGTTTTTTTCGTAAAAATACAGAAACTGATGCGGCTTGGAAAAGAAGAACAAATATGGACCTTTATGCTTTTGCTTTTTTTTCCAACCTCCTTTTTTTTCCAAGCCGCATATACCGAAGGTGTTTTCTTTTTATTATTTATGCTAGCAATCTGGGCCATGTTTGAAAAAAAATATATACTTGCATTTATTGCTGGCGTCCTCTTGGGGCTGACTAGATTTATGGGCTTGTTCGTCATCATTCCTTCAATTGCCATTCTCTTCCAACAAAACACGAAAGAGTTTAATTTATTAAATATTTTTCAAGATTTGATTTTGACGCTTAGAAAACGTACATTGCCAGTAGCAGTTGCCTTATCTCCAGCTCTTGGATTTGGAATTTATGTTTTTTATCTTTGGAGGACAACTGGAGATCCTCTCATATTTTTTAATTCTCAACCTGCATTTGGAGCAAATAGATCAACTTCTCTCATTTTTCCACCACAGGTCATTTATCGATATATAAAAATATTTTTGACCGCAATGCCAAACTTTCAGTACTTTATTTCTTTTCTCGAGCTCGTATTTTACGTATTTGTAGGATCGTTTTTACTTTTTGATTTATGGAAAATCATAAAAAATAAATACTCATACGCTCTTTATTTCAGATTTGGACTATTAATATTTTCGGTTCTAAAT
>PCVM01000058.1:255-9488 GCA_002796045.1 Candidatus Roizmanbacteria bacterium CG11_big_fil_rev_8_21_14_0_20_36_8 | reverse complement strand
ATCTGAAGAACAAAGAATCAAGTTTACAAAACTTGTTTCATCAATGGTAGAAGATTCGAGAAATAAAGTTAGAAATTCAAGGGATTTAATCAGAAAAAAAATTAAAGCTGCAGAAGATTTGAAAGAATTGACGGAGGATGAACGATATCGACTTGAAAAAGAAATCGATGAGGTAACTTCCAAAAAAAATAATGAGCTTCAAACAATAAAAATAAAAAAGGAAAAGGAGATAATGGAGGTCTAACTTCAAAATTTTAACTTATGTTAACTGTACTAATCTTTATTATCATCTTAATTATTCTAGTACTTGTTCATGAATTTGGCCATTTCTTTGCGGCAAAAATGAATGGAATATTTGTTGAAGAATTTGGCTTTGGATTTCCTCCTAGATTGTTTGGAAAACGAATTGGTGAAACATTGTATAGTGTAAATTTGATTCCACTTGGTGGCTTTGTGAAACTATATGGCGAGGAATATCATGAAGAAGATGATAACTCAAAAGGTAAATCAAGAATTCCTCCTCATAGATCATTTATTGATAAGGCTCCTTTTCAAAAAACAATTGTTCTAATCGCTGGAGTAGTTATGAATTTTCTACTAGCTTGGGTATTAATCTCATTCCTATTTCTATCAGGAGTTCCAAAACCATCTGGAGTAATGATCTCAGACATTCTTCCAAATTCACCAGCTGAAACTGCCGGCTTGATGAAATCTGATAGTATTCTTTTTATTGGAAACGGTGAAGAGAGTAAGAAGGTGGTAATGACGTCAGATGTTATTGAAATAACAAATGGATACGCTGGGAAACAAATGAAAATCATTATTGAAAGGCAAAATAAAACTTTGAATTTTACTTTAATTCCTCGTGAAAACCCTCCAAAAGGAGAAGGCGCTCTGGGAGTTGTCATCCAACAAAATATTAAAACTATCAGTTATCCTTGGTATCAAATCCCCTATTATGGATTTATCGAAACTGCTGGTACTGCAAAAACAATTGCGGTAGAAATTTTAAAAATTCCTGGAAAATTGTTAACAAAAAATCATGCACCTGTAGAATTTGCTGGTCCAATCGGCATCGCAAAAATAGTTGGCGAGGCACGCAAGTTTGGATTAAATGCACTTATTGAACTTACTGCAGTAATATCTCTGAATTTAGCAGTTATAAACATTCTTCCTTTGCCTGCACTTGATGGCGGAAGACTTGTCTTTATATTCTATGAATGGATTTCGGGAAGGAGACCTAATAAAAAATTAGAACAATACCTTAACCTGTTTGGAATTATTCTATTTCTAGGACTTGGTGCAGCCATTACGATTTTTGAAATTAATAAATATTTTCTTTAAGAATATGTATTTAAAATTTAGAAACATTGCAATCTCAGGAGGAGTTGCTGTTGGAAAAAATACTTTACTTGATAATTTGAAGCCGTATCTAAAACCTCATGGCTGGAGATTTACTTCAGGAGGTCGAATTCTTCGAGATTTTACAAAAGAATATATCCAACCTCTTGCAAAGTTGGTCCCTGATGATTTTCATAACAAGCTTGATAAAAGAACAACAGATCTTATGGAAGATGGTAAATATGTGATTGAAGCATGGCTTGCGGGATTTATGACTCGAGAACGTAACGATACACTTCGAGTGTTACTTATGTGTGGAAATGATGCCCTAAGAATTGATCGTGTGGTAAATCGCGATCGAATTTCAATTAACGAGGCTAAAGAGTTTATCAAAGATCGAGAAGAGGGCAATTTTGTCGAATGGAAACGAATTTATGGTAATTATAATTTTTTTGATCCAAAATATTATCACCTAGTTATCGATACTTATTCATCGGGACCACACGAAACCGTTGGTATTGTGCTTGATTTGCTTGGATATAAGAATGGAAAAGACGAAAAAAGTTTGACAAAAGAGAAACATCTAGTAAAATAGAATTTGACAAAACGCTTGAGTCTGGTTCCCAGCCAGACGAGTTGCGTGCGATGAGCACGACGGAAGCTTAACCGTATAAATTAAGAGACCGATGTCACTCAATAGAGTAACAGAGTCGGTTACAAAGTTTTTTGTGGTAACACAAAAATAGTCGCAAGGTGGTAACACGAATATAACCTCGTCCTTGCTATCTGATTTTTCAGATGGTGAAGTTGAGGTTTTTTTTATGAAAATAATTACCATTGAGGTACTAACCACATTAATACATCGTCATGGATTTAAAGAATTCATGTGCGATCTTATCGAGACCCTGCGTTATGATTTTAGTCATTGGCAAAACTTTACTCACATGCCACGGCCTGCTATGCATGTGCCCGGTGGCGTTTTGGAACTGATGCCAATCTGTGACAACGAAAAGTACTTTACCTATAAATACGTTAATTGCCATCCTAAAAATCCTTCCAAACATAAAATGACGGTTGTTGCCACGGGACAGTTATCAGAAATCGCATCCGGATATCCGGTTATGGTTAGTGAGATGACATTGCTTACTGCCTTTCGCACTGCAGCAACGTCAGCATTGGCAACTGATTTACTTTCACGCGTAAGTGCGCAGACCGTCGCAATTATTGGAACCGGAGCACAAAGTGAGTTTCAGATCCACGCCTTAAAACTCGTGCGAAACATAAAAGAAGTACGATATTTTGATATCGATCCCAAAGCTATGGATAAATTTGCATCAAATATGAAGGGTCAAAATTTGAAGCTTGACCGTTCCAACAGCATTGAAGAAGCGGTAAACGGTGCAGATATTATTACTGTATGTACCGCCACAAAGGCCAATGTAGAAGTGTTAAAAAGCAAGTGGGTTCAAGAGGGGGTACATATCAATGCATTGGGAGGAGACACCGTAGGAAAAACAGAGTTGGAACTGGATATTTTGTATCGAAGCAAAATAGTAATCGAATATTTTGAACAGTCGGTTATAGAGGGGGAAATTCAAAGATTTGGCAGAGACGAGGCAAAAAAAAGAGTGCATGCGCAGTTGAATGAAATAATAACTAAGAAAAAAGAAGGCCGCACAAATGATCACGAAATCACCCTCTTTGATTCTGTCGGAATTGGACTTGAGGATTATTCCGCTCTTCGTCTCACATATGATCTTGCTAACAAATATTCTATTGGAGAGGATAAGAATTTGGTACCTCTCTTAGACGATCCTAAAAATTTATTTTCAATTATAAATGAACAAAAGCAATAATCAGCTCGCTCTAGACGTGAATTATTTTTGATGCTATACTAACCACAATGTTGTACTCAAGACTATTTGGAAAATCACACCGAGAGGCACGATCCGATATGAAGTTGACTTCTCATAAACTGTTATATCAAGCAGGGTTTGTGAGTGAATTATCTGCGGGAAGGTATGAATATTTACCGCTAGGATTCATCGTCTGGCAAAAAATAATCAACATAATTGATGAAGAGATGAAAGCGATAGGTTCACAACGTATGAGCATTCCGCTTCTTCATCCGATGGATATATGGAAAAAAACAAATCGTGATAAGGCTTGGGGAAATCTGCTTATGAAATTAGAAGATGCACGTGGATCTGAGTTTGCACTGAGCGCTACCGGTGAAGGAGTGATTACCGAAATGGTAAACGCTCAAAACCCGAGCTATAGAGATTTGCCGATCGTCCTCCATCAAACCATAAATAAATTCCGTGACGAGATGCGTGTTCGCGGAGGCTTGCTTCGCCTTCGGGAATTTACTATGAAGGATGCTTATTCGTATAACTCATCCGAAGAAGATTTCATGAAAACATATAACGATTTTTATAAAGCATATGGGATTATTTGTGATCGATTTGAACTCGAGTATCGTGCAGTAATTGCAGACAGTGGAGCTCTTGGTGGTGACTACAGTCATGAATTTCAGATTGAGTGTGAGGCGGGAGAAGATGAAATAATAACTTGCGAGAAATGTGACTATGCAGCAAATATCGAAAAAGCTGAATTTGTGAGAGAAAAGATCAATCACGATGAAGAGTTAAAAGAGATGAAAATTGTTGATCAAAAATGGGAAGAGGCTAGAAGCATTCAAGACATGGTCAAATATTATGGACGACCTGAAAATAACATGATTAAGACCATTGTTTTCAAGCGGTCCAATGGAAGATTGGTACTGGGGGTTGTCACCGGAAATCTTGATGTAAACCCGATAAAATTAGCACATGCGGTAGGGGAGAATGAACTGATCCAGGCTGAGAAGAGTGACCTTGATGCAGTTGGAGCAATTGCGGGAGCAGTGCATGCATGGGGGTATGACGAACACAAAGACAAAATTACGTTTGTTGTTGACTATTCAATTGTTAAAGCGCGCAACTTATTTGGAGGATTTAAAACCAAAACGAACGATCCAAGACACGTAAATTATGGAAGAGACTTTAAACATGAAATTGAAGCTGACATTGCCGATCCGTATGATGGAGCACAATGCTCAAAGTGTTCAGGTAGTTTGAAGCGCACCAGAACTATTGAGTTTGGTCATATTTTTAAGTACGACCATTTTTATACCGAAAAACACGATGGCTTCTTCACCGATCGCGATGGCTCAAAAAAACTAATGTATATGGGTGCATATGGCATTGGGATTGATCGAGCTATCGCAACAATCGTCGAAAAACATCATGATGACAAGGGAATCATCTGGCCTGCTCAAGTTGCCCCTTACCTTGTACATTTGATCGGTCTTGATCTACAAGATTCAGAAATAAGAGCGAAGGTTGAAAAACTCTATCACCAACTTTTAGACGCAGGAATAGAAGTATTATATGATGACCGTGAAGAGGCTCGTGCAGGAGAGAAATTTGCAACAGCAGATCTTATTGGAAATCCAATTCGTCTTGTTATATCAAAAAGAACAGGGGATAAAATTGAATGGAAAAAGAGAAATGAGAAGGAAAATGAATTGATAAGCGCTGATGAAGTTATGACTCGAATTCAAACCCAGAAGTAATATGGCAAAAACAATCGTTACCCACATGTCACCGGATCTTGATGCCATAGCGAGTCTTTGGCTCGTAAAACGCTACCTGCCAGGTTGGGATGAGTCAGAGTATGCTTTTGTTCCAGCTGGGGAAACATTGGACGGAATAGACCCAGATGCTGACCCAGAAATAATTCATGTTGACACAGGTCTTGGAAAGTTTGACCATCACCAATTTAATGAGCGCCTTTCAGCAACTAAGCGAGTTTTTGATAAACTAATTGAGGAAGGCTATATAAAAGAGCGTGACATTAACGCTGTTGAACAAATGGTAACATTTGTTACAGAAATAGATAATTTTGGGGAAGTAAATTTTCCAGATCCAACCAATGTAAAATACTCATTTTGTTTGCATGAATTTATATATCCACTTAGAAGTTTGGTAAAAAGTGAACACGAACTAACTGATTTGATAATAAAAATTCTTGATAGTATTTTGTACACAGTAAAAAACGAAATTCGCGCAGAAACAGAAATAAAAGATGGAATAATTCTTGATACAAAGTGGGGAAAAACATTGGTCATGGAAACAAAAAATGAGACTGCAGTCAAACATGCTCTCAAGAAAAAGTTTGCTTTGGTAGTTCGACGCGATCCTGAAACTGGAAGCATAAGGATCAAAACTCAACCTGATCCATCATCCGATCTTAGTCCTTTATATGAAAAAATACTTAAAGTTGATAAAAAAGCCACCTGGTTTTTGCATGCATCCAAAAATATGCTTTTAAATGGCTCTTCGAAAAATCCTAATAGCATCCCTTCAAACCTTTCCCTAAAGCAGCTCATTGCAATACTTGGCTAAATGTATTAGAATTACGGTTACGGGATCCTAAGGATCCAATGTTTTTTTTGGAAATATTTTATAATTTTAGTTCTTGAAAGAGGGGTGTTTTTTAACTACATGGTTGTCATATCACAAAAAACAAGTAAAAGTCGCGATAGTATGTTCCGTGAATTCACAAAAATGTTTATTGATGGAAAAGTTGTCGATGAAATCAGAGCACGAATGTACTACAAGCGTCCTTCCCAAGTGAAGAAAGAAGAAAAAATAGAGCAGCGAAAAAATCGACATAAAAGAAGATAAATATTTATGGTACATCTTTATAGCACATCCCGTTACAAAGTTAATAAGAAAAATCTCATAGATTTTGCACAAGAGATTTTGAACGGCTATTATGTGGCACAAGTATCTGCGTTGAATATTATTTTTGTTGGCTCTCGCAAAATGAAAAAGATAGCATTGGATTATAAGGGTGAAAATGTTGCACTGCCAGTCCTGTCATTTTCTTACCTACATGATCCAATCAAAGACACCGAACAGGTGATTGGCGAAGTCGTAATATGCTATCCTCAAGCCGTACTTCTCGCAGCAGAACGTGATAAGAAAGTCGAAGTAATGATGAAACAGCTTATCGAACATGGGATTAAAAATATATTTTCTAAATAATTGCTAGATTGCTATATTGCTGTATAAATAATTATTAAATAAAAACTAGCAGTTTGACAATTTGACAATTAGAACTTAGTATTTATTAATGTTTTATCTCACATACCGACCAAAAACTATAAACGAGCTTGATAACGTACGCGTGAAAGAGAGAATGCGAAAGATTTTAGAATCAAAAGATCTCCCTCATGCATTTTTACTCGTTGGTCCGAAAGGGATGGGTAAAACCTCAACAGCTCGGATATTTGCAAAAGCTGTCAACTGTTTAAAGAATAAATTTGCAGGAAAATCAGATTCTATTGAACCTTGTAACAAATGTGCAAATTGCACCACGATCACCTCAGGTGGATCACCAGATGTAGTAGAACAAGATGCGGCTTCAAACCGCGGAATTGATGAAATAAGAAAACTAATAAGTGAGGCGTCTTACTCTCCTATGAGTGGGAAATATAGAGTTTATATAATAGATGAAGCTCATATGATCACCCCAGACGCTTTCAATGCGCTTCTTAAAACTCTTGAGGAACCTCCAAAAACTGTAATTTTCATTCTTGCAACGACCAATGAGGAAAAGATTCCGGTAACAATAATCTCAAGATGTGTAAAGATAAGTTTTGGATTAGCCCAAAAAGCAGATCTACTTCATATGTTAAAGAGGATAATAAAGTCAGAAAAAATTTCTGTTTCCGATTTTTTTTTAGAAATGATAACAAATTACAGTGAAAATTCATTTCGAGATTCGTCAAAACTACTTGAGGAGCTAATCACTCAAAATAAACTTGAGGTTGATGAAGCAAAAAAATACTTAGGTATTCGTACAAAAGGAAATATTCTTCAAATCATAGAAAAGGAAGATCTCAAGGAAGCAATGATTTGGACAACTGAGTTTGTGGAAAATGGCGGAAATGTGAAAAGACTTATCGAAGATATACTTCTGACATTGCAAAATCAACTTGTCTCCAAAAGTACAGAAGACTCCGATTTTCACCAACTAGATTTTACCCTAAAAGAGTTGTCACAACTGATCAAACTTTTCCACGATGCATATCAAATGTTAAAAATTTCTCCTGTCGCAGAACTTCCCCTTGAGCTTGCGATTGTAGAGTTTTATAATGAAAGAAATCAAGTTGTTAAAAATTAGGTCTATTAGAAATTTATTAAAATATGTTTAATCCACTAAAAGGTCTTGGAAATCTTCAGCAATTACAAGCTCAAGCAAAGCAAATGCAGCAAGCACTTCAAAAAGAGGAAGTGACAGTAGAAAAAAATGGAGTCGTTATCGTTATTCGAGGAGATCAAAAAATAATCGCAGTTGAGATTGATGGAATTATAGAGAATCGTGTCGCGGAAGCAATAAACGAAGCAGTGAAAAAAACACAAGAACTTGCCGCTCGTAAATTGCTTGAGATGAATCAATGATAAAATTATTTTCTGGGACATCAAACAATAACCTTTCAACAAAAGTGGCAAAATACTTGAACACAGAGTTGGCTGGTGCTGAAGTGACACGATTTGACAACTCTGAGATAAGAGTACGGATCGAAGAGGATGTAACTCATGATACCTGTGTCATTATTCAATCTACGTCAAACCCTACAAATGATAATCTTATGGAGTTGTTGCTCATGGCCGATGCCTTGCGTCGTGAAGAAGCCAGACGAGTGATCGCCATGGTTCCGTACTTCGGATACGCCAGACAAGACATCCAACACAGACCTGGAGAATGTGTGTCAGCAAATGTATTGATTAAATTTATTGAAGCTATCGGAATACATAAACTTTACACTTATGATTTACATGACGAAGCAACTGAGGGAGTCTTCAGTATTCCTTTTAAAAATCTAAGCGCGTTGCCACTTCTTGCCACTGAGATTAGATCTTATCTGAAAAATGAGATGAATATTGATGCAAATCCTGACAACGTCGCCATTCTGTCACCTGACCAAGGTGGAATAGAAAGAGCACGTGAGTTTGGCAATGAGCTGTTTGGTCATGAAAAGTTTAACCTTGCAGTAACTGAGAAAAGACGAGATCTTGATCACGCTCACGAAAGTAGCGCTTTATCTCTTTACGGAGATGTGAAGGAAAAAGTCGTCGTAGTGGTTGACGATGTGGCAACTTCGGGTCGAACTCTTATTCATTCAGCAGAGTTTGCCCAAGATCAAGGCGCAACAGCAGCAATCGCAGCAATCGTACACCGTGATTTTGCAGATGACACAGCACAAAAACTTCAGGACTCAAAGCTTGTTCAATTTTTTACAACAAATTCTATTGAACTAAAACCGAAACATTCATTTGCGAAAATGAGGGAGGTGAGTATAGCGGGGGACATTGGAGCGATACTGAAGGAGCTGCAGAAGAGTTATTGAGGAAAAATATTTCAATCAAATTTACCAAGATTCTTGAAAAATTAATCTCCGAATATCATAAACACTCTTATTTTGACTGTATATTTGCTCAAGACGTAGATCAATCATTCTAGCAACATTTTGAATAATTAAGTCCGATCTGTTGCTATAATTAGGCAAGCCATCATCTATCCACGCTGATGCAAAAGTTGAAGCGGTTAATAATTCAGACTCATCAAAATCTCCTGAGTTGTATCTATTCTGTATTATTCCTGGAATAATATCCTTAACGTCTCTAACAGTTTTTTTACTTACATGCATTTGAGCTCCTAAGAGGTAGTCTGCTGTGGCAATGTCAAACTCAGAGGGTTGAAGAAATTCAACATCAAGTAAAAAGTCAATATTGTCTGGTAAATAACCCACATCGTCGACTAAACATTCTAAAAATGAA
>PCVM01000058.1:0-216 GCA_002796045.1 Candidatus Roizmanbacteria bacterium CG11_big_fil_rev_8_21_14_0_20_36_8 | reverse complement strand
TCCGCGCCATGTGCATAGCCAAGTTCTCCCCTGAACCATAAAGTAGCATTTGCCGAGTCAGTCGAAGGAAAATAAGAAGTATTTATGGTTGCGAAAGTGGTTTGAGTTAAGTTCAGATTGGACTGTGTAACATTTCTTGTTGCATTGAATAAATCACCGTTTCCGTATAAAGCATCAGAGCCATTGACTTCAACTAGCAAACCATAATAATCAATA
>PCVM01000105.1:3577-9325 GCA_002796045.1 Candidatus Roizmanbacteria bacterium CG11_big_fil_rev_8_21_14_0_20_36_8 | reverse complement strand
GTCGACAAATTAGCTATAAGCTTGCAGAGAGCAGTTAAAATTCTTAAGAAATAACAGATGAGTATTTACGAAGATTTAATAATGGATCATTACAGAAACCCCAGGAATTATGGTGTTTTGATCTCTGCAGACAAATCAATTGAGGTGAACAATCCTCTTTGTGGCGACAAGTTGAAAATGGAAATTCAAGAGACAAATGGTGTAATTGAAAACATAAGATTCAGTGGAGAGGGTTGTGCTATATCGATTGCGTCTGCATCACTTCTAACAGAGTATGCAAAAGGTAAAAAGATAAAAAAAATTCTAGACTTTAATCGGGATGATATGTTAGGATTATTAAAGATAAAGTTGACTCCTGCAAGAATAAAATGTGCACTTCTTGGATGGGAAGGTCTTATGAATTTAGTTAGAAATTAGAACAATTAGATCAATTAGTAATTAATAGTTTAAATAGTAATATTTATGTCAGATCAAAAATTAAAAGATCCTGTAAATCCTTCAGGTCCAGTAATTGTTCGTAATCTTAAATTTCATGTAGATCGAGATTTATGTATTGGTGCGGCAACCTGTGTTGCAATTGCACCAAATACTTTCATTATGGATTCTGAAGCAAAGGCGATTATTCTTGACACAGCAGAGAGTGATCCTGATGAATCTATTATTGACGCAGCTCGAGGTTGTCCGACAGCGGCTATTATCATTGAAGATACTGCCGGAAATCAAATTTTTCCGTAAAAGATTGATATTTACAGAAAATGAACTTGCTTGACATATTGTTTTCGATGTAATATAAACTCATGCAGTTTAATTGGAAAATCGGTGGTGAGGCAGGTTTCGGAATTATGACCTCGGGATTGGCATTTGCAAAGATTGCAACACGTTCTGGCTACTTAATTTTCGACTATACAGAGTATCCGTCTCTCATACGTGGTGGACATAATACCTACGAAGTTTTAGTTTCAGATGAAGTTGTTAAATCACCAAAGTGGGAAATTGATCTGCTTGTTTGTTTAAATAATGATACTTACAAATTGCATAGCGATAGATTGACTGATAAAAGTATGTTGATTTATGACCCTCATGTATTTGTGCCAGAAATTGGAATCAAAATTCCCATTACTTTTGGCAAAATCAAAAGAGATGAAAAAATAGATCAAATGATGATGAATACTATTGCTGTGGGCGCTAGCATTGGGATTCTTGGCGGTGACCTTTCGATATTTGAGGAGATACTTCATCAACAATTTGATAGAAAGGGAAAAGAAGTCGTCAACTTTAATCTTAAATTGGCAAAGATAGGCTATGATGAGGCTTTAAAAAACAACATAAAGCCATTATCAATTCTTAAAAAGAAAGATATTATCGATCCTCAGATGGTCATCACTGGAAATGAGGCGTTTGCGCTTGGTGCCATGGTCGCGGATTGTAGATATTATGCAGCTTATCCAATGACACCAGCTTCGACGGTTCTAAGTATTCTAGCAAGTTGGCAGTACAAAAATAAGATGGTCGTCAGACATATTGAAGATGAAATCTCTGCAGTAAATACAGCCTTAGGAGCATCTTACGCCGGCGTTCGTTCTTCTGTCGGCTCCTCTGGGGGTGGATTTGCACTCATGGTTGAAGGTCTTTCTTATGCAGGAATTGCTGAAATCCCGCTTGTTGTTCTTCTTGCAATGCGATCTGGACCAGCTACTGGGATGCCGACCTGGACTGAACAAGGAGATCTTCTTTTTGCTGTTCATGCGGGTCATGGTGAGTTTCCGAAAATCGTTCTTACTCCAGGAGATCCTGAAGAGATGATTGCACTTACTTTGAAAGCGTTTGATCTTGCTGATATTTACCAAACTCCAGTTATCTTAATCACAGATAAATTTCTTTCAGAATCTCATTCTTCACTGTCAAAAAAACTTGAAGATGCAGCGCTTGAAAAGCATAAAATTGATAGAGGAAAGATTGTGAACGATACTAAAGAGACTCCTTATCTTCGATATTTGGATACAAAAGACGGAGTGTCTCCGATGTTAATTCCAGGAAAAAAAGGGACATATTATCAAGCGAATTCCTACGAGCACATTGAAGATTCACATACCACGGAAGATTTGAAAGAACGAGTTAAGCAGGTTGATAAAAGATCAAAAAAAAATACTACATATCTTAAAAATCATTTTGAGCTGCCAAAAATTATTGGTGATTTAAATACTGCCGAGATTGTTTTTGTTTCATTTGGATCAATGAAAGGGCCAATTGTCGATGCAATGAAACTGATTAAGACAAAATCGGCATACATCCATTTCACTCATGTTTACCCGCTTGCAGAAGAGCTAGTTCAACAAATTTTTGCAAGATGCGTTGGTAAAAGAATGATCTTAGTTGAAAATAACTCAACAGCACAGTTTGGTCAGCTTCTAAGGATGCAAACTGGAATAATTTTTAAAGAAAAATTACTTAAATACGACGGTCGGCCGATTTGGCCTGAAGAAATCTTGTTGTATGTTGATGACAATACACGGTCAGTTGTGGAAGAAAAAAATGATACGAAAATTAAAGCTAAGGTGTTGTCAGAAGATTTTAGAAAAAAGGAAAAAGAAATAATGGATAAACTAGTAGCTGAGATGAGTGTTGAATAATAATTATTGTGAAATTATGACAGAATTAAAATTTGATGGCTATGCGGCAACATGGTGTCCAGGTTGTGGTGACTGGGGTATTCGAGTTGGTATAAAAGCAGCGCTTGAACAACTAGCCTTTGATCCTTCACAGGTATTTCTATCATTTGATATTGGTTGTTCAGGGAATATGAATGACTTTTTGAATGGTTATGCGACGCACGGTTTACATGGAAGAGCAATCCCGACTGCAATTGGTATGAAAATAGCAAATCATAAGATGACAACGATTGTGATAGGTGGAGATGGTGGAATATACGGTGAAGGTGGAAATCACTTTCTTCATGCTTGTCGGGGTAATCATGATATTACGGTCATCGTTCATGATAATATGGTTTATGGTCTCACAACAGGTCAGGTTGCTCCAACCGCTGGAAAAGGGTATAGATCAAAATCTACACCACACGGAATTATTGAAGTCCCAGTTAATCCACTCGCGCTTGCCTTAACCCAAGGGGCAACATTTGTTTCGCAAAGTTTTGCTGGAGATGCGAGAACAACGATTGATGTAATTAAAAAAGCAGTAAATCACAAAGGATTTTCGCTTGTGAACATTCTTCAGCCCTGTGTTACATTTAATAAAATAAATACCTATCAGTATTATCTAAAAAACACTTATCACCTTGAAGATTCTCACAATCGATCAAACCTTGGGAAAGCAGTAGAGAAAAGCCTTGAGGTAAACGCTGGAAAATTCCCAATTGGAGTTTTATATCAAACTGAGAGGCCCTCTTTTCATGAAGAGTTGGAACAACTTGATTCACCTCTTGTAGATAGACCAAGATTTTCCGATTTTTCTTCATTCACAAATGAATTTATCTGATAAACTTGTTATTTCGCAAGCTAAGTTGACTTTTAGCAATCAGTATTCTATACTGCTAATATTAGAAAATTAATAATAATATTCGTAAAAAATAATCCATGGAAACCTCGACAAATCCAATAAATATATATCCCATTATAGCAATTCGTGATGGAATTGTATTTCCCACCGCTGAAAACGTACTAGTTTTTGGAAGACCAAGGAGTATCAAAGCTATGGAAGCGGCAATGGGAGCTAAAAAAAAAGTTGTTCTAGTAATGCAAAAAAACATAGCTTCCGAGGATCCCAAAGTTGAAGATTTATACTCAGTAGGGGTAATTGCTACGATTGACAAAGTTTCAACTGGTGAAAAAGACCAGATAAATGCACTAGTCAAGGGTCACCAAAAGGTAAAAATTAAGAGATACATTCAAGAAGATCCTTTCTTTTTGGCAGAAACACAAGATATTCACGATGACACAGAAGAGAATGAAGAAGTTCTTGCAATAGTAAAATATATTTCTGGTCAGATAAAAAAGGCGATCAATCTTGGAAAGACAATCGACTTTGTATTTTTGATGAATATTCTTAATATTCAATCCTCTTCAAGTTTTTCCCATCAAGTTGCAATGATTTTGGATATTGGTACCGATGTGCGTCAATCCCTCCTTGAGGAGACCAATTTGCAGTTGAGACTCCAAAAACAGGTCGATTTAATCAATAAAGAGATAAAGGTCCTAGAGCTTGAACATAACATTTCAGATAAAACACAAAAGAAGTTTGAAAAAAATATGAGGGATACTTTCCTTCGTGAAAAAATGAAAACTATTGAAGAAGAATTGGGTGAAAAAAATGACAATCAAGAAGTAAATGAGTATAAGAAAAAAATTAAAGATGCTGAAATGCCAAGTGATGTACGCAACAAAGCATTTAAAGAACTTAAGAGACTTTCAAAAATGTCGTCATATAATCCTGAGTCGTCGTATGTTAGGACATATCTCGATTGGTTAGTTGAAATCCCTTGGAACTCTCGAGGAAATGAAAACATTGACATAAAATTTGCAGAAAAGATTCTAGATGAGGATCATTTTGGCTTAAAAAAAGTCAAAGAGAGAATAACAGAGTTTTTAGCAGTAATGAAGTTGAAAAATTTGAAAGAAGAGTCGATAAAGTCAAAACCAAAAGCAAAATCTCCTGATTTTCAGCCGTCAATACTATGTTTTGTTGGACCTCCTGGAGTTGGTAAAACATCTCTAGGAAAGTCTATAGCTCGTGCTTTGGGTCGTAAATTTGTGAAGATTTCACTAGGTGGAATTCGTGATGAGGCAGAGATTAGAGGACATAGAAGGACTTATGTTGGCTCTATGCCTGGACGGATAATTCAAGGAATGAGGGACGCGGGATCTACCAATCCTGTTTTTATGCTTGACGAAATTGATAAAATAGGCAGCGACTACCGTGGAGATCCTTCAGCAGCTCTTCTTGAGGCGCTTGATCCTGAGCAAAACAACTCTTTTTCAGATCATTACCTTGAAGTTCCCTATGATTTGACAGATGTATTTTTTATTACGACTGCAAATATTTTAGATACAATTCCAGATGCACTTCGTGACCGACTAGAGATAATTCATTTTGCAGGATACACTGAAGATGAGAAATTTAGCATTGCAAAAAATTATCTTATTCCAAAACAGCTTCGAGCACATTTTATTCCAAAAAATACTGCGAAAATAACGCCAAATGGTCTAAATGCAATTATCAGACGCTACACTCGTGAAGCTGGAGTTCGAGAACTTGAACGACAGGTTGCGACAGTATTTAGAAAAATTGCTAGGAAAATTGTCGATCATACCGAAGGAAAATTCAAAACCAATGTTTCAAATACCCAAATTCAAGACTATCTCGGGCCATTCAAATACTCAGACTCTCTCCTTGAGGAGAAAGATTCAGTGGGTATAACCACAGGACTTGCATGGACGCAAGCTGGCGGAGACATTCTATTTATTGAAGTGGCACGAATGCCAGGTAAGGGAAATCTTACTTTAACTGGGAATTTAGGGGATGTAATGAAAGAATCTTGTCAAGCGGCGCTCACTTATATTAGAGCTAGATGGGATAAATTCGGTCTTCCAAAAGAATTTTTTGCTGAAAGCGATGTCCATGTGCACGTTCCAGAGGGCGCAGTTCCAAAAGATGGGCCTTCCGCTGGTGTTTCAATTGTGACATCGATGGTATCTGAATTCACAGGAGCAAAGGTAAGGCGTGATGTTGCTATGA
>PCVM01000105.1:0-3354 GCA_002796045.1 Candidatus Roizmanbacteria bacterium CG11_big_fil_rev_8_21_14_0_20_36_8 | reverse complement strand
AAAAAAGAAAAGTAAGTAAAGTATTATTGTTCAAATTTATTGAACAATAAATTACCTTTGAAGTAATCTTTCCCTAAACCAGTAGGCTATATTATAAAGCTTGTATAGAACTGGTCTGATGACGATGTCGTAGCTATCGATAAATTCAACAAATTCTGTTCCATACCCTTCCTTAAATTTCGTAAACCCAGACCACGAATTTTGGCGATCGTAATCTGGGGGAAGAGATCCCCACATATCAAATACTTTTGCATTATTTTTCTTACCAAATTTTATTGCTTCCCACATTAGTAAATTTGAAGCCATCAAGTTTCGTTTTTCAATTGATGACCCACCATAAGGATAGTAAAGTCGATCACCAAACAGAAATAATTCGTAGGCACAAAGAGGTATTCCATCGTGATAAGCGATAAGAATATGAGCAATATTTTTTTTTAAAGAATTCCAAATAATCGAGTGATATTTTTTCGTATGACCAAAGTATTTTTGACGATTTGTTGTCTTAAAATATAGATCTGAAAAAATTTCAAAACCATCATCAGTAGATAGTTCTTTTACTGTAACGCCGTTACGGATTGCGTAATTAATGTTATAGCGAGTCTTTGGTTTCATCTTTGATAAAAGTTCATCTTTAGATTTTGTTAGATCAAGTAACTGAGTCCATTTTGGAAAAAGTGGATGAGGAGAAGCTTTATAATTTTCAATTTTAAATTTATTTTTATCAGTCTCATACGGTTCAAACTTGATAAAAATTAGATTGTTTTTTCTTCCATAAACATTTAGAAATTTGATCAGTTCTTTAGTCGGCGACACGGAACGGGGAATATACCCAATAAAATACGGCAACAATGGCAGCTGGTGAATAGACAATGTGAAGACCGCAAATAAATTGTTGTCCTGAAACTGTCCAATTCTAACTACTTTTACACCTGTTTTCTGCCGAGCTGTGCCCCATTCCCAAGATTGGAGAGGGTGGTGAGCACATGAATTAAACTTACTGACGTCAAATGTGTCAGGTAGTTGTTGATATCTCATATTGGTGAATTGACGACTGACGTAATAACTTCAAGGGTTTCTTTAGCACATTTTTCCCATGAAAAATTCTTAACTCTATTATTGCCATTCGTAATCAAAGCTTTGTATAAATCCTTATCTTGAAATAGTTTTTCAAGCTTTGAATTTAGATCATTTTCATCATTTGGGTCAAAATATAAACATGAATCTCCTCCGACTTCTGGCAGACTGGAAGAGTGTGAGGCAACTACTGGGCAGAGATGCGACATTGCCTCAAGAATCGGTATGCCAAAGCCTTCATAAAGTGAGGGGAATACTAAACAGTATGCATTTGAGTACAATGAACTCTTAACATCTTCAGTTACATATCCAGTAAAAATTATAGATGACTCGAGGTTTAATGATTTTACTTCATCAAAAACTTTTTCATAAAGCCAGCCCTTCTTTCCTACGAGAACGAGCTTGAAGTTTGAATGATTTTTGTAGAATTTTTCAAATGCGCGAATTAATTTGATTATATTTTTTCGTGGTTGAATTGTTCCTACGTGTAACAAATACTCATTTTTTTTCAGGAAGAACTTCTTCTTTATCAGTTCAATACTATCTTTTGGTGTTTTATTTGTTAAAAATCCGTTATATATAACTTTTATTTTTTCATCACTCAATCCGTAATGGCGTATAACATCTTTTTTTGTAGTTTTGGATACTGCAATTACTTTTTTTGCCTTCATAATCGAACGTTTACTCCAGCTTTCAAGCTTATATAAGTCTTTTTTCAAAAATTCGTTTGGAAAGTATTTATAGGATAAATCATGGATAGTCACGACCAAAGGTTGCTTCATAAATCGTGGACTGTAATGAGCTGGGGAGAAAAAAACATCAATATCTCTCCTATTCATTAGATTAAACGGAAGGAATATCTGTGACCAAAGTATTTTAGCAGGTATTACTTCGTACTGAAAAAATTCATTTTCTTCAGGCATGTCCGAGTTGGGGTAATTTCTCAAAAAGACGGTAAATTTAATCTTTTCTGAAGCTACTTTTTCAAAATATTTGAGCAAACTTAGTGTGTATACTGACACCCCTACAAGGTTATTGACATTAGCTTCGTTTCCATCAATTGCAATATGCATTATTTTATTTAGTAAATTTAATTTGAACTTGAATCGTTCAAAGACCTTATCAAAGTTTGATAATATTTTTTCCAAGAAAACGACTGTGCGTGATCAATCCCAATTGTACTCAATTTTCTCCTAAGTGCTGAATCTTGATTCATGTTAATCAAAGTCTTTGAAATATCCTCAGTACTTGTAGGATTAAAAGTATAAACTGCTTTTCCACCGATTTCAGAAAGTGATGAAGTGCTGCTGGCTGCAACAGGGCATCCATAATGCATTGCCTCAATAATTGGATAACCAAACCCTTCATAAAGCGATGGGTAAATAAAAAATTTTGCATTTCTATATAGTGCGACAAGATCTCGATCGGTAACGAATCCTGTGATTATGATTTTTGGATCATCAGATTCTGCAAGTTCTCCCCAACCATATGGTCCAACTATTACTAGAGCGGGCTTATCTTTTGATTTTCCAAATGCTAGCTTATAAGCCTTGATCAGTCTTGGAATGTTTTTTCTAGGTTCAATTTTTCCAACTGATAAAATATACGGTTTTTTAATCCAAAACTTGTCTAGTGTTGATAAGGAAGTAAGTTGTTCATTTTTTGAAACTCCCGGATAATTTACTACGACTCGATTTTTATCAATATCATACATTGTCATCAAATCAGTTGCTGTAGAGCGCGAATCTGTAAATATCAGTTCAGATTCGCGCTCTACGTGAATGAGTCTATTTGCTTGAGCTGCAACTATAGTTTTATCAACAGTATCCGGATATACTCGAAAAACAAGATCGTGGATTATCGTCGCCTTTTTACAAGGCATAGGTGGCTCGATCCAATCAGATGTAATAAACCAATCCAGTTTTTTAAAGTTTGGGGAATTTTCAGTTAAAAATTTTGTGGTGTTTCTCATATCGTTAACGAGAAAAGACAAAAGAGAGAGTGGAAATGGATATTGAATTATCGAAAAGCCTTTGTCTTTTATTTTTTCAATAAGAATTGAATCAATTCGTCTTCGTAATCCACTGAAAAAAAAGGTCCATTTATTTGTCTTATCATGTTGGAGTATTGAATTTATAAGGCCTTTTGTAAAACGTGAAACCCCTGATCCTTGATAAACGATTTGCGAGATGTCGATACCAATATTCATAATTTTCATCTCAATTAAATTTTTATGCAGTCTTTATAAACACCTTCAATTTTTTTTGAAATTGACTTCCA
>PCVM01000109.1 GCA_002796045.1 Candidatus Roizmanbacteria bacterium CG11_big_fil_rev_8_21_14_0_20_36_8 | reverse complement strand
TCACGGGCAACTTTTTCGCCTTAAAAGTGTCGTTGGTATCGCACTGCTTCTCCTCATTGACAATCAGCATCCACTTCAAATCCGTGTGTTCGGCTTTGTTCAATTCTTTTTTTATCTCAGCAATTTCAGCATCCGCTTTGTCTTTGTTGCTAATCTGGATAATGAGGCAGGGGTTTACGCCAAGCAGGTTGCGATAATCCTTTTTCACTTCTTCAAACTTTTCAATCGCACTCGCCACCTTTATATTTTGATCATCAATCAACTCAATATCTTTGATTAGTTTCGCATTTACCGCGTCATCATTTTTAATCTCCACATCAGGGTGTTGCCCGCGTGAGAGTTTTGGTGTGGCGGAAAAGTTGTATATTTTGGTAAAAAACTTTTCCGATAAATTGTCCAGGTTGTTGGTGGCAATATGGCATTCGTCTTTGATGAGATAGACTTTTTTTTCTTGTCCTCCCATCCACTCTGCACCCGTCATATTCTGCAAAAAACCTTCCATCGCCCCTTGCATGAGTCGTCCGCCTTTTTTATACAAATCTCGGGGCAAAAGATACACACTGTAGTCGGTTGGCACAAACAACCGCTCTTCACCCGCAATCTGGCTACTGATAAGATACGGTTTTAATTTTGGAAAATTACCCTTTGCCGAGTATTCTTGAAACTTCTCATAATTTTGTGTGGCGAGATCACCTTTTGAGAGCGTGGACACGAGAAAAATCACATTTTTGTCCGCCGACAAAATGCGATTCATCATCTCCGCCATCATATAGGTTTTACCGCTTCCGGTTGGCGCTTTGAAAGTCATCTCGTCTTGCGAGGAGGTGAGTTCAACAATGGCAGAGACAGCATTTTGTTGTAGATCTATGGCTTCTTGTCTCATAATTATTTGTCTTTAAGGGTTTTTTGCGTGCCTTCAAAATTTTCACACACCCATTTTATTTTTTCATTCACTCCGAGTTTTTCCTTGCCATACAATGTCTCATCTATTTGCGTAAACGGATCATCAGAATACGGCGCCACAGTGGCAATATCATAAACATCAAGATTATCGCCGAGAGGTTTATTTTTCTCGTTCCACTTAAAGTCTTTGGTGCCGTCATAGCACTCGCCGGTCATCACTCGTTTGAGTCGTTTGCTGGTAACATCGTTAACGATACCGTTTGGTGTGATGTCGGTTATCTCGTTTGTATTTGCCAAAATAAATTGCCTTTTCCCGTCGTCTTGTTTATTGAGTTCCAGTACCGCTTGTCCTGTAGTGCCAGATCCAGCGAAGAAGTCAAGGACGATTGCATCTTCAATCATTGTAGATTTCACTAAGTTTTCTATTAGTTTGATTGGTTTTGTATATTCAAATAAGATATCACCAAAAATATCCTGTTGCTCCTTTTCACTATCTTGATTATCTCCCCATTCTAACAGTAAATCCGTTATTGACTTAGCTTTATCTTTTTCGGTTTCTGAGACATCTCGTCTTAGTCCCTTGTTTATCGTTATAAAAAGTAAATTCTGACGAATGTATTCATCTATTTTATCTTGAGAAACCGAAAATTGTGCCTTAACATCTACTTCGTTTATTGTTTTTCCATTTTCGTAAATAACATCGTTTAGATATTCTATTTGCATAGATTTTATAGTGTATTTACCTTTCTCAATTTTTCCATTACCACTTATCTTTACGCGAACGCCTTTATTAAAATGTCTTAGTGATACAGAGTTGTTAATATTAACTACTTTTTTTGTGGAGTCTGATATTTTTTCAATAGATAATTTACCAACTTGAGATTTTATCTTTCCATATATGAGAACATATTCCATCACCTTAGCTGTATGAGTTCTCAGAAATGAAGGTTGCTTCTTTTTTTTCCAATGAAGACTGTCTATAAAATTATTCTCCTCAAATACTTCATCAAAGAGCCCTTTCACATACGCATGATTTTTGTCATCAATACTACAAAATATCACGCCATTATCACTCAAAAGCTGGCGGGCGAGGACAAGGCGTGGATAAAGCATGGAAAGCAAATTGTCCCGCGTGATCGCATTCTCATAATTCGTCTGTGCGAACTCACCCATAGAGTCTTTACCGTATGGTGGATCAATATAAATCACATCAATATTGCCACGATATTCAATCAGGAGGTTAAGGAGTGCATCATAGTTGTCGCCGACGATGAGCTTGTGCGTAAGTGCATTTTGTCCTGAACAAAAACTTAATTTTTCGTTTTTCTTAAAATACTTTATCGTGTCCGTCATCTTTTCCAGTCGTTTGTCAAAATGAAAGCCCGTGCGTTTATAGGTGGTGCCGAGTTCGGCGATCATTATGGCCTCGTTGATTGTCTCAGCTTGCTCTATGAGTTTTTTTAAGAGGTCAGCATTCGTCTTTTCTATAATCTTGTCGCCAATGCGCTTGTCCAACTCGTCGATTAAATCATCTTTCACTTTTTTTATTTCGTTTGTCATAGTATTTTTCATAAGTATTATTTTTTAAACTCCCTAATATATTTTCCAAATACTTTTTGAACTAAAATTATTTTTTCATAGAGCCATGTAAAGTACTCTTCTGAGCGGTCTTGATCAAAAACATTAGTAACCTCTTTTTTAATTCTTATCCCCGATGCCTTGCGGGCAATCCACCATTTAACACTTTCTCCGATTTCACTTTCAATTAAATCCTTTTTAGTGTTTAAAAAAGTATACAGCTCTTTATTATTCGAGATATACAAATCACATGTAATAAGATTGTCTCTCGTATTAACAGTTAAGCTTAAATGAGCCTCGGAACTGCCAATGCTAACATCATACCAGTGTTGAGGTCGGGGAGTCTGTAATCGAATGCGTTTATCCGTATTTTGTACAAATGATTTAAAAGCCTTCCAAAATTCTAGTTGTTGAAGTTTTGTATTAGTTAGTACCCCAGTCGATTGTGTTGTTTTAATTGTTTTTGCCCACTCGTTGGGACTTACCATGATTTCAAATTTTGGAGCCGGATTTGAACCATCAATTTGCCAGAGCTCTATCTTTAACAAAAAGAAACCAATGTTTTCATCGGTATGTTCGTTTAACCACTCAATAGCTTTTTGATGTTCCTCTCGAACATCTTTTACAATCCATATAATTATTTCTGCATCGTATCCCGACGCATAGGTAATTATTTTTCCTAAGTGATCGTGGTTAGTATCTTCAAGCTGATTCTCAATAATAATTTTACGATTTGATGCTTCCTCTTCTGCAAGTATGTCTACATTGAATTTACCAACATACGCCTCAGTCTTGATTAATTTTATAGTAACGCCAATCTCTTCACTTAAAACATCTAAATTTTCTTCTTGGGCTAGCCAACTCGTGAAATCAATAGCTTCATGACCCCATACATCACGCAACTCAATTTTTCCCAGTTTTGACAATGTTTTTTTCATAGTTAAAAATCAAGCTTTATTTTTTTCTTACTCAGTATATTCTATCCCGAAAATCAATTTATTCCTTGTCCCATTATAGTCAAAAAAACAATCTTTATCGAAGTTAATCTGGGGGTTTCCATTTTATGCCATCGAATAAACATTTATTATTGCAAACCACTTCAGGAGAAAGTTCAATAACTTAAGATTTATTATATAATTTTAACAATGATCTTCACCCCCCTCATCCATAAATCCATCACCTTTGCCACAAAAGTACACCTTACTCAAAAACGAAAAGGGAAAGATATCCCATACATAACTCACCCGCTCACCGTCGCACTGATTCTTTCCCGCGTGACACCAGATGAAAATATCATTTGTGCAGGGATACTTCATGATACGATCGAAGATTGCGTACCATATGGATCGGTGACAAAAGAGTTTTTAGAAAAAGAATTTAACGGCAGAATTGCTCAAATGGTAAATGACGTCACAGAACAAGATAAAACACTTCCATGGAGTGAGCGGAAAATGGCAGCTCTTTCGCATATCAAGGATATGAATCATGATTCGCTCCTCGTAAAGTCAGCAGATGTACTCCACAATCTAGTCGAGCTAAATGAGAATATAAAAACACAGGGAGATGAAGTATTTGAAAGCTTTAATGCAAGCAAAGAAGATACAATTCTTCGTTATAAAAAACTCATTGGCGCATTAGAAAAAACTTGGGCAGACAATCCGCTTCTTGGAGATTTGAAGGTAGGGATTAAAAATTTGCTGAAGTCGTGATAAATTATCCTTAAAATCAAATGAACAACCCCGAGGGTTAGAGTTATTTGTCGTAATATTATATTTCACCCATTTTATGAGCTGATTGAGTCTCTTCATCTTGTTGTTCTAACCACAAATCAAACTCTGATTTCTCTTCAGTTTTATTTTTAGCTATAATCTCTAATACAGGTTTTTTTGTATTTATATCAATAAATTTAGCACCATAATTGTTCTCAAAGAATTTTAAAACATTTTCTACATTCATTGGATTTTTCATAAACTTTTCCTCCTCACACCTTATTATAGCCAAAAAATCAATCTTTAGCATAAGTTAATTCATAAAAAAAAGTTCTGTTAGAGTCTGTTTGAAAACAGATGCTGGACCCTCCAGACGCGGGGAACGTCTGACGTTCCGGGCAGGCAAGCCAGCATGACGGATCCTGTGTCAAGAAGCGTGAACTCTTACAGATTTGTTATATAATTTTAAATTATTACAGAGTGAGATACAATAACAGTGTAATGGAGCGTGATAATGTATGGATTACTTTGAAAAAGCATCAAACAAACTAAAAGCAAGGTGGCAGAATCTCATTAAGAGACTTCGCGCGTATTTCAAACGCCTCCTGTTTCCTCTTCGCTATTTTCCGCTGAAGCTGGTCACCTACTCAGCATATTATCTCGTCAAATTTGCATTTCTAATGCTCTTTTCACTTATTAAGGTTATATTTGAAATAGTTCTCTTTCCCTTTAAAAGCCTCAAAAACGTACTCAAATCATTTTTTATCATCGGACTGCTCATGTATATGATCGCATCACTCTTTGTAATTGCGGATTATTTACGAACCCAGTATGGATATTATGGTAAGTTCTTGTGTTCATTTGAGGCAAAAGAACGACTGCGAAACTCAGTCGTCAGGATCGTTGGTGGATACTCGGAAGGAACGGGATTTTTCATATCCAAAAATCAAATCGTCACCAACTTCCATGTCATCGCAGATGAACCCGCCCCAAAGGTGATCTTTCCTGATGGATCATTTGTGACTGTTGTGAGTATGGTCGGGGACTCGATGTCAGATCTTGCAATTCTTTATATAGAAGAAGAATATCCAGATCTTGTTTTTAAACTTCCTGACAAGATAAACCTCAGAGAAGATGAACCGGTACTTGCGACAGGATACCCGATGGGGACCCAGTTGAATGGAGATGCGACAACCCTCAAAGGAAGCTTTATAGATTATAGAAAGTCAAAATACGATAAAGTGGGATATATACAAACAAGCATCAGTCTTGCCGGAGGTATGAGTGGAGGACCACTCACTGACCAATGTGGAGAGCTTGTCGGCGTAAATACCATGGGACTTGCCGGACTTTCACTCTTTATCAGTGCAGAAGATGTAAAAGCTTCGATCCCATATCTGTACGATTGGGAAGTCGCAAAAATTGCGGTGGACCCTTCGGCATCTCCTGAAGAATCGGTCCGAGCTTTTTATACCTACCTCAAAGCCAGGCGCATGGAAGACGGATTCAGACTCCTCAGTCAGGAATATCTGCAAAAAACAGATTTTGAAGAGTGGACCAATAGATTTACCGATATCTTGGATGTGACTGTCGTTTTAGCTGAGCGGTATGAAAACACCGATGATACGGCATTTGTCAAATTTATCACCAAAAACTGGAACGATGGAGAAGTGGATTATCATTATTACGAGGGGACATGGACCATGGTGGTTGAGGAGGGTGTATACAAAATTCAGAAAGGAAATATCAAAGAAGTGGAGTATCCTGAGTGGGATTGGTTTTATTGATTGAATATCTATGAGAATCTTCAAACTTTCTCCAATATGGCAGGATATGACTCTAATCATCATTGGATTCTTATTTCTGATGTATGCGGTAGCCGAAGGTAACGACGATCTCATACTTATGATATTTGGTTTTACGGGAGGGATCATCATGGGCTTGGGGATTATTGAACTGGTCTATGAAATAGTCAAACAAGTATCGTTTACGACCGGAAGCGCACTGGTTAAGATTTTTAACATCAAAATATACACGCGGAGAGTTGGGTTTTTGATATCGATGGTAATTCGAGATTCAAAAGAGGCACGGGGAGTATCGCTCGTATTTCTCTTGATGATATTTATCTTGGGATTTGTGTTGGGGTGGGTGTTGTAGAGTGATTAGACTGGATCCTGAATCTTTCCAGAGGCGGGGAACGTTAGACGTTCCGGGCAGGCGTTTCACTCCCTCTGAATGACAGTGGGACAAGAGACACAATTGACTTTTTGGGGATTTAGAAAAGGGTAAATAACCCACATTTTAAACCCATCGAATTCGATGGGTTTAAAAAAGATGCTACTGTTGTGTATGCGACCGAAGCGGATGTATTAAACAAAGCGCTCTTTGGTATGACTGCAAAAGAATGGAGAAATAAAAATCCTAAGAAAGATGGTAATATTCGTGACTCTGCAAATATGACTCAACTTGAAGACAACGCAAAATGAATATGGTCAGTTGTATCTTTTGTCAGGCGATGCTGATTTTATGCACGCATTGAATATAGCAAAAGAAATAAGGAGAGGATACAAGAAGAGAAAAATTTGGATTAACTGATAATGAACTAGCATTTTATGATGCGCTTGTAAATAATGAAAGCGCATTGAATGTACTTGATGATAAACAACTTCGTGATTTATCGAGAGTTCTCATAGAGCGAGTAAAGGCAAATACATCAATCGATTGGACGGTGAAGGAAAGCGCACAGGCTAAACTGAGAGTAATTGTGAGAAAGAACATTAAGACAGTTTGGCTACCCACCTGATGAGCAGGTTCTGGCTACTGAAAATGTTTTGAAGCAAGCGACATTACTCGCAGATGAATGGGCTGAAGTTGCACACTGATAAATTCCCCAACTCTTTCATCATCCACCCCAGATACTTCAGCTCCTACTCTTGTCCTCGTGACCTAAAACTGATATCATGTACTTATGAAAAATCAGCCACTTCTCTACGGAATCATTGGTTTGTTGGCAGGCAGTTTGCTCACGGTACTGTTTGTAACCAATACGGTAAATACCAATAATTATGGCATGATGCAGATGATGGGCATACGTCAGGGTACCAGTGGATCACCCGTGGTCAGCAATCTCGACCAGCATTTTATTGAACAAATGATTCCTCATCATGAAGGTGCCATTGAGATGGCTAAACTGGCACAAGAACGATCCAAGCGTCCGGAGATTTTGACCCTAGCAAAAGCGATCATTCAAAGCCAATCTCAGGAAATTACCCAGATGCAAGCTTGGTACAAAAACTGGTATGGAACAGAGGTACCTGTTAATTCAACTGTTGGGATGGGTATGGGACGAGGCATGATGCACGGCGGAATGATGGGTGGGCAAACCTCTGATATCGAATCACTCAAAAATGCTGCCAACTTTGATGAGGCTTTCTTGCAAGAAATGATCCCTCATCATCAGATGGCGGTAATGATGTCACAGATGTTGCTTTCAGGCTCTAATCGCTCCGAAATGAAACAGCTAGGTCAGGATATTATTGAAGCTCAGGAATTCGAGATCGAACAAATGCGCTCCTGGCTTGACGAATGGTCATTATGAAACTCGCTATAATTCTCTCCAGTAATACTGCTGAAACCAATTGGAATGTCTTGCTGGCAACATGGAGGATTTTTATCGGATTATGGCGGAGAATGATAAGGTGCTGACTTTCTAGGATTTCGCATCCGGCTATTGGTTTTAATCTCTTGGAGAGTGACTTAGAGTTGGTAGATTTGAGTCATTTTAGTCACAGCTCAAGTATAACATTAATAAATCATGTTCTTTGACGATGAAAACAATCATCAAATTGTTTTCATTGACAGTGAAAACTTTTTATATTATAGTAGAGGTGCTTTGCCAATACAGATTTTTGAAAACGGCAAACCAGTTGGAGGAACGATTTATTTTCATCAAGCGCCGCCACGATGACTTCAAGGAAAGTAGTTTTGATTAATACATCCTAAAGCTCTCAATTCCTTCCTTATTTTTAAGCTCATACTTTTGGTGACGATTGAATACCAACCTCCACATATGCTAAAATACTTTCATGAAGAAAAAACTGAAGAAAATCTTTCAATTTAAAAATGTTGTTCGATTTATTATCATCATAGCAACATTGCTTCTTGTCCTCACGAGCTTTGCTCCCTTTTTTCTTTTTTAATGGGTTCTTTTATTTTTGGTAGTCAAAAATTTGTATGCTTTCGACTTCAATAGATAAACTTCCAAAAACAGCTTCACGCACGACACAACGCCTTCATGCAATGGGAGTACATACGTATGAAGATGTATTGCATTATTATCCGTTTCGATACAATGATTTTTCTGTTGTTTCACCAATTGGTCAAGTACAGCCGGGAGAAACGGTGACCATTCTGGGTACGTTGGAGTCGATCAAAGTCGTGCCAACACGCAGTCGTATCACTATTCAAAAGGCGACGCTTCGAGATGATACCGGAAAGATAGAACTTATTTGGTACAACCAACCCTACTTAGCAAAAATACTGGAAAGCGCTAACTGCATCTCTGCATCAGGGACAATTGAGTCATTCGGAAAATCTGTGGTCATGAAACCGGTGGAGTATGAACCACTTGAGTTTATCGACTCAAAGACCAAACATACCGGAAGAATTGTGCCAGTGTACCCATCGGTATATGGACTATCTTCAAAAACGATTCGAGACAAAGTCTGCCACGTACTTGACACGGTCTTTGAAAACCCTGAAAACTCAATTGAATATATTCCCGATAATATTTTAAAGGAATATGGATTGATCAGTTTGGATCGGGCAATTCAGACCATTCATCAGCCAACAAAAGTGGCTGATGTCGAGATAGCAAAAAAACGTCTGGGATTTGATGAATTATTTATTCGCATTCTTTCCTCTAAGTTGATCAAGAAACGGTGGTCAAAAGAGCAAACAACCACACCAATCCATCTGACTGAACAGCAAAAAAATGATGTTAAAACGTTTATCGAACGTCTCCCTTTTTCGCTTACGACGGCACAACTGCGTGCAACTCATGAAATATTGGGCGACCTTCAAAAACCAAACCCAATGAATAGATTCTTACAAGGTGATGTCGGATCAGGAAAAACGGTGGTTGCCGCAATTGCCGCATATGCTGTCTTTCTTAATGAAAAGCAAACATTGATCATGGCGCCAACTGAGATACTCGCGATCCAACATTATGGTACCATTTCTACGCTTATGAAAGATTTGGAGATCAAAGTCGCGCTTCAAACTGGGTCTCATAAAGATATTACTTCAAAAAAGACCGCATCGTCTTTTGACATCATTATCGGAACACACACTCTCATTTCTGCTAAATATGATTTTCGAGACGTCGGATTTGTCGTCATCGACGAACAGCATCGATTTGGCG
>PCVM01000048.1:4603-9799 GCA_002796045.1 Candidatus Roizmanbacteria bacterium CG11_big_fil_rev_8_21_14_0_20_36_8 | reverse complement strand
AATCAAAACATTGTAATAATCGAAGCAGCACAAGGCGCTGGAGGAGATGAATCCAAACTTTGGGGACATGACCTCCTCATATCCTATTCGAAGTTTGCTGCAAAAAAAGGACTAAAAGTCGTGCCCGTTGATGAAAATGTAATAAAAATATCTGGACCAAATGCTTTTAATTATTTTAAAAATGAGACTGGAGTTCATAGAGTTCAACGTGTTCCATCAACCGAAAAACGAGGAAGAGTTCATACATCAACGACCGTAATTATCGTTACTCCACAAATATTATCGTCTGATATTAGAATTGCTGAATCTGATCTCGATTGGCAATTTTACCGATCAGGCGGAAGTGGAGGTCAAAATGTAAATAAAGTTTCAACTGCAGTAAGATTAATCCATAAACCAAGTGGATTAGTTGTCACTTCAAGTCGTGAACGCACCCAACAAGCAAACAGACAAATTGCAAAGGAACTTCTCGCTGGAAGACTTTATCAGGTTGAGGAGGATGAAAGACGTGGTATGCGAAGTTCATTTGATCTAAATACAGGATCTGGAGATCGATCTGACAAGATGCGCACCTATAATTTTCCTCAAAACAGGATCACAGATCATCGAATTAACAAAAGCTTTCATGATTTAGAAACTGTCGTCAATGCTGGAAAATGGGATAAGATTTTTAAGGTTTTAGCTGAGAAGCTAAAATGATCACTAAACATATCACTTTTATTTACTTCATCTATTTGATACAATACTAATCTCTTATGCAAGCAAACATACATCCAAAGTTTTATGAAGACGTCATTGTGACATGTTCATGCGGAAATACATTCAAAACAGGTTCAGTCAGAAAAGATATAATGGTTGAGGTATGCTCAAAATGCCATCCTTTTTATACTGGTGAATTGAAATTTTTAGATACACAAGGTAATGTTGAAAAATTCTTGAAACGTGAAAAGGCCGCAACCACGTATAAAAAAGACTCTAAAGGCTTTAAGAAGCGCGGTAATCAAGACAAAAAAACAAAATCATTAAAAGAGCTATTAGGTGAGACATAAAGGCTTGCAATTGTAGTTTATCTACCGTATAATCATGATCTGATTGTCAACAATGGTTGATAAATAATATAAGTTCACCTGAGACCTGCGGTTTTCCAATAATAAAAATTGGAATATAAAAACCCTCAGAGACTTTGATAAAAAATCAAAGAAGGTGTAAAAAAATATGGCAAACGCACAAAAAAAGGATATTGTATCTAAAATAATCAACACTCTCGAATCAAACTCAAACTTCGTCGTTGTAGGCTTTGATAAAATCACCCATCGTACACTTGACGACCTTCGTAAAGATTTGAAAAAATCAGACGCATCAATAAATGTCGTCAAAAATTCACTGCTTGAAAAAGCCATAAATAAAATCTCTCAAAAAAAATCAGAGTACAGAGATATAGCAAACAAATTTCTTCCGCTAAATGACCAATCAGCACTTCTTACTTTTGCTTCAGACTGGATCACGGCATTGAAAAAATATCATGAAGCAATAAAAGGTAATGAGTTTTTAAAATTTAAATTTGGTCATATTGATGAGACGATCTATGACCAGCTAACTCTAAATAAACTTGCAACACTGCCTGGAATTGATGTCCTTATGGCTAAAATTCTTGGAAGTTTCAAAAGTCCGATTGCTAGAGCAACGCGAAGCATGAAATCACCAATGCAGAAATTAGTTTACGTATTACAGCAGTCGTCTCAAAAAGCATAAAATTCATTATCATGTTCCAAAACTTGAAAGGAGGTGTAACACCATATGGTAAATAAAGATAATACAAAAGAAGAAAAACAAGAAAGTACGCTTAATAGCAAACTTCAAAAAATAGCAACGGAAATCGAAGGACTCACAGTAGTTGAATTAGCTGATCTTGCAAGTTATCTTGAGGATAAGTTTGGCGTATCAGCGATGCCTATGATGGCTGCACCAGCCGTAGCTAGCGACACATCAAGCGCAGCGGCGGCTGAACCTGCCGAAGAAAAAACAGCATTTAATGTTGTTCTTACAACAGCAGGCGAAAAGAAACTTGCAGTAATCAAAGCAGTTCGAGAACTTCGACAAGATCTTGGTCTTATGGACGCTAAGAAATTAGTAGAGACAACTCCAGCTGAAATTATGACCGGAGTCAAAAAAGATGAAGCTGAAGCTGCAAAAAAGACTTTAGAAGAAGCAGGAGCAACTGTTGAATTAAAGTAATTTCTGATTTTGAAAAAATTGTGAGCCCTGGTGTGTTGCACACAGGGCTCATTCTTTATGTTATAATCTTCTTTTAACTTCAAGAAATATAATAAATAATATGACTACAAAAGGCAAAACTGATAATTACGATGCAGACTCAATTATCGTACTTGAGGGCCTAGAACCTGTAAGAAAACGTCCAGGTATGTATATCGGGTCTACTTCTCAGAGGGGAATTAATGAATCGCTTCGTGAAATAATTGATAACGGAGTCGACGAAGCACTTGCTGGTTTTGCAACTCGTATTTTGGTCGTTGTTGAGAAAAATGGGTATCTGACAGTTTATGATGATGGTCGAGGGATTCCAGTAGACATAGTCGAAAAACACAATAAATCAGCACTTGAACTTGTCATGACAATGCTTCATGCAGGTGGTAAGTTTGGCCAAGGCGCATACAAGGTTTCAGGAGGACTTCACGGTGTCGGAGCATCAGTCGTTAATGCATTATCGGAACACCTTATCGTTGAAGTAAAACGAGAGGGAATTATTTATCGACAAGAATACAACCGAGGCGCACCAAAGGGCCCAGTCGCAACACATAACACTTCGCTTTTAAACATGCCATTTGAGACTGGTACAGCAGTTTCTTTCTATCCCGATTCAACAATTTTTAAAGAAACGATCGAGGTCAGCAGCCAGTATTTATATCGTCAAGTCAAAGATCGAGCTTACCTTATCCCAAATGTGTATTTTCAAATAGATAATAAAAAAGAAAATGAAAAAAGAGCTTATTACTTTCAAGGCGGGATTACATCACTCATCCGTGACATGAACAAAGGTAAGAAAACAATTCATGAGCCGATTTACATGAATGCAACAGAGGGAGATATTCAGGTTGAAGTAGCAATTCAATTTAATGATTCCTTGGCCGAAAACATTCATTCCTATGTAAATGTAATTAACACTCCGGAAGGCGGGACACATTTGACAGGTTTTAGGACTGCCCTAACGAAATCAATAAATACATACGCAAACAAAGTCTTATCTGAAAAAGATTTTAAAGAAAATTTTTCTGGAAATGATATTCGTGAAGGATTGGCGGCGGTAGTTTACATAAAAATGCCATCAAATGATCTTCAATTTGAAGGTCAAACAAAGGGAAAACTTGGAAATTCAGAGGTTCAATCAGTCGTACAGACTAATGTAAATTCTTTTCTAGATGTCTATTTTGAAGAACATCCAAGAGAAGGAAAGGAAATTATTGCAAAAATATTACTTGCCCAACGTGCTCGCTTTGCAGCGAAAGCAGCGAAAGATGCGGTTTTACGAAAAGGAGCTCTCGAAGGATCGGCGCTTCCAGGAAAACTTGCAGACTGCCAAGAAAAAGATCCAGCAAAATCTGAAATATTTATTGTCGAGGGAGACTCAGCCGGAGGTAGTGCCAAAGCTGGTCGAAATCGAAAATCGCAAGCTATCCTTCCACTTTTTGGTAAAATATTAAACACAGAGAGGTATCGATTGGATCGTGTAATATCATCAGACAAATTTAAAGATCTTATTGTTGCTTTAGGTTGCGGAATTGGCGAACAATTTGATATTACAAAATCTAGATATCATAAAATTATTGTCATGACTGACGCGGATATCGACGGATCACACATCAAAACTTTATATTTGACTTTTTTCTTTAGACATCTAACACCTCTTGTCGAAAAAGGGTATGTTTATGTTGCTGTACCGCCATTATTCAAACTTACAAAAGGAAAAGTTAAATCCTATGTTTATACAGATGAAGACCTTACAATATTCAAAGAAGAACACAAAAACGAAACATGGAGCATACAAAGATTCAAAGGCCTAGGAGAAATGAACTCAGAAGAGCTCTGGGAAACTACGATGAATCCCGAAACAAGGTATCTAAAGCAGATATTGATTGAAGACGCTGACGTTGCTGATGAGACTTTTACTATGCTTATGGGCGAGGAAGTTCCACCACGTAAGAAATTTATTACAACTCATGCAAAGTTGGCAGATTTGGATGTATGACGATTTTTGTCATGCTAAACTTGTTTCAGCATCTTAATACAATAGATCTCGAAACAAGTACGTCATGACAATATTACAAATTAATATAATAAATGAATATAAAAAAAGTAAAAACAGGCGATAACCCACCAGAATTTGTCAATGTTCTCGTTGAAATTCCTCAAGGATCACTAGTAAAATATGAATTAGATAAAGAATCTGGATTTATTATGGCTGATAGATTTCATTACACCTCAATGCCATATCCATTTAATTATGGATTTATCCCAAACACGATGGCCGAAGACGATGATCCAGTTGATGTAATGGTTGTTTCATCTCAGCCCCTCGCAATTGGAACTATTATTTCAGTTCGCATTATTGGAATGCTTGAGATGGAAGATGAAGCTGGCGTTGATACAAAAATAATTGCCGTTCCAACAATTAAAGTCGATCCTTTTTATGCGCATATTGAGGATATCTCAGATCTTGATGAACCAACTCAAAATAAAATTAAGCACTTTTTCGATCATTATAAAGAGCTTGAACCAAATAAATGGGTTAAAACAAAAGAGTTTCTTGGAAAAGGCGAAGCACTAAAAAGCATCCAAGATGCAATGGAAAAATAAAATGATCAATAAACTATGACAACAATAAATATCGCACCTATATCAGATGAAATGAAGAAAGCATACCTTGATTATGCGATGTCCGTTATCGTGTCTCGAGCACTTCCAGACGTAAAAGATGGTCTAAAACCTGTACATAGAAGAATTTTATACGCCATGTACAAATTAGGACTGACCGCAGGTGGAAGATACTCAAAATCAGCAAAAGTTGTCGGAGAAGTTCTTGGAAAATACCATCCACATGGAGACTCGTCAGTTTACGACGCGCTTGTTCGATTGGCCCAAGACTTTTCAATGAGATACCCGCTCGTGAAGGGTCAAGGG
>PCVM01000048.1:0-4442 GCA_002796045.1 Candidatus Roizmanbacteria bacterium CG11_big_fil_rev_8_21_14_0_20_36_8 | reverse complement strand
AAAACTTCCGAATTTACTGCTTATGGGAGCAGAAGGAATTGCAGTCGGTATGGCTACAAAAATTCCGCCTCATAATCTTTCGGAGGTTATAGATGCAATCACAATGATGATAGACAACGCCAAAATCGTTCCACCTGTGGAAAATGAAGAATTAGTGGCAAATAAAATGAGGCAACTCGAATTTCCAATTGACTTAGAGTCAATTATGAAACATATAAAAGGTCCTGATTTCCCAACAGCCGGGATAATTTATGGTGGAAAAGACATTATCCAAGCGTACCAAACCGGTCGTGGAAAAATGATGGTACGGGCAAAAGTATTTGAAGAAGAAAAAGATAAAGGCAAACAAGCGATCATAATTGACGAGCTTCCTTACCAAGTTAACAAAGCGAATTTAGTTTCAAAGATTGCGCACCTTGTTGTTCATAAAAAAATTACTGGGATTTCAGATCTACGTGATGAATCAGATCGTGATGGAATTCGTGTTGTGATAGAGTTAAAACGAGATGCAGTTTACAAAAAAGTACTAAATAATCTTTACAAACATACAGAGCTTCAAACAACGTTTCCTGCAAATATGGTCGCGCTAGTTGATGGCGTACCTCAAACATTATCAATAAAATCAATTCTTGAACACTACATTCAACACCGAATAAATATAATTACAAAACGTACGGAATATGAACTGGCCCAAGCAAAACACAGAGCTCATATTCTTGAAGGTTACCTTATCGCACTTGATAATATTGACGAAGTGATCGAGATTATAAAAAAATCAGCAGATGAAAGTGTAGCTCGAACAAAGCTTATGAGTACGTTTGGCTTGTCTTTACTTCAAACTCAGGCGATTCTCGACATGCAGCTCAAAAGACTTACCGGACTTGAAAGAAGCAAAATTGAGGATGAACTCGCAAAATTGAGGGAACTTATCGCATATCTTGAAGGAATTTTAGGAGATGTTTTCAAAGTTCTAGAAGTTATAAAAAATGAACTTGCCGAACTTAAAACCAAATTTGGGGATCCTCGCCGAACGAAAATTGTTCAATCGAGACCTGATGAAATTACTGACGACATGCTTATCGCTAACAAAGAAGTTATTGTCGTGCTCACAAAAGAAGGATATGTAAAGCATGTTCCACGCGAAACTTTCAAAGTTCAAAAACGTGGGGGCAAGGGTGTAACTGGCATGTCCACCAAAGAATCAGATGATATTTTCTTTATCACAACCGCAATGACTCACGATTATATGATGTTTTTCACAAATGAAGGCCGTGTATTTAAGACTCGTGTTTGGGAAATTCCACTCGGATCTCGTACTTCAAAAGGGAAGGCTATCGTAAACTTGTTGTCACTTAGACCTACAGAAACGATAACTTCAGTCCTTTCATACGGTGATGATGAAATAAATGGTGCAAAACATATGAATATCCTCATGATGACAAAACGTGGACTTGTGAAAAAAACCTCATTTGATAAATACTCTAATATTAGATCAAATGGTTTAGTTGCGATCAAATTAATGCAAAATGATCAACTTCACACGGCGACGATAACGGATGGCAAAAAAAATACTATGATAATCAGCAAAGGCGGAAAGGCAATTCTATTTAAGGAAAGTGAAGTTCGTGAAACTGGGCGCTCATCACAAGGCGTGAAAGCTATTTCACTTGGCGCATCTGATGAGGTAGTGGCAGCAGATGTATTTGGAGACGAAGAATTGAAAAAAACAATCGTTGTAATTGGTTCAAAAGGAATAGGAAAGCAGGTAAAGCTTAGCAACTTTAACGGCCAACACAGAGGCGGAAAAGGAGTAAAAATTGCTCCAAATGGAGACAAAATGGGGATCATTGCCTTTGCACAAATCACTGACCCAGATGCTCAAACTGTCATCATTACCAGCAAACATGGTCAAGTTGTCAAAACTCCAATCAATAAAATTCCAAAATACTCAAGAACCGCAAAGGGAGTCATTCTTATGAGATTCTCGAAAAAAGAAGATTGTGTAGTGACTGCAACCTTTATCTAAGATACAAATTGAATCTGTCAAAATATGCTCGTTCCTTGCGACCTACTTGCAACAGAATTAGCGAATCAACTCATCAAACGTGTTACTATTCTTAAAAAAAAGAATATATTTCCCAAATTGGTCGCAGTTTTATTAGGGAGCTCCGCTGAACAACTATCATTTGTTTCGATAAAACGAAAAATTGCGACAAAAATCGGCATTGATTTTGAATTTAAACATATTAAAAATCAAGTAACTTTCTCATCATTTTTAATAGATCTTTCAAACTCGACAAACGATTCAAAAACATCAGGAATAATCGTACAACACCCACTTCCAAATGATTTTAATCAACAAGAAATGTATGCACAGATCGCGGACTCGAAAGAGATTGAAGGACATAAAAAAAATTCTGACTATCAATTTCCTCTCAGTCTTGCCGTGCTTTCAGCTCTAAAATATATTTTTAATAAGAATAAGGATCCGGCAAATTCAATAGTTGAGTATCAAAAAGACAAGTCTTTTTTTGCTTCTATTTTGCAAGGAAAGAAAATCGTTATTGTTGGAAAAGGAAGTACGGGAGGCAAGCCGATCGCTCGTACATTTTCAGATCTCGGGGCACGTTATGACATTGTCGACTCAAAAACCATTAGTCCTGAAAATCTATACCGCTTAGCAGATATTATCGTCACTGCTGTAGGCAATAATATAATAAAACCAAATCAAATCCGCCAAGGAGTAATTCTATTAAATGTAGGTCTTCGAAAAGAAAATGGTAAATTGTATGGAGACTATGATGAATCTAAAATTTTAGATATCGCATCTTGGTACACCAAAACACCAGGAGGACTGGGGCCACTTGATGTACTTTACCTTTACAAAAATCTTCTCGACTCAGTAGAGCAAAATAATAATATTTAAGATATTAATGTTTATTAAAAAGAAAATATTTGTCATTACAGGTCAAACAGCGACTGGAAAAACTGCAAAAGCCCTTAGTCTTGTGGATGAACTTAATGGAGAACTGATAAATGCGGACTCCCGTCAAGTATACAAAAAACTCGATATTGTCACAGGAAAAGACTTAAATTTGCTTTCAAATGTAAAAATCTGGCTTTATGATATCGTTGATCCGAAAGATCAATTCTCATCCTTTGATTATGTCAAAAGAGCAACGAGTTGCATTGATGAAATAATAAGCCGTGGTAAGACACCAATCCTTGTCGGTGGCTCTTACTTTTATTTAAAACATCTTTTGTATGGTTATGATGTACAAGTTGAACCAAATGAAAAGTTAAGAACTGAGCTAAATGAAGTCTCAATAGACGATCTTCAAAAGACCCTGCAAAATGAAAATCCAAGAGTTTTTGAAAAATTAAATCAAAGCGATAGGTATAATCCACATCGCCTTATTCGCAAGATAGAAATTACGCGTGGGGAGAATGTGAAAAGAGTCAAGGCTAGTGTTTCTGGAATTTATGATATTTATAATGTTAAAATGATGGGATTTAAATTTAAAGATAATAAAACTCTTGAAAGCACCATAACCGATCGTGTGAAAAAAAGAGTCAACAATGGAGCGCTAAACGAGGTAAAAACATTGCTGGATGAAGGATATTCTGCAGATCATCCAGGCTTGCAGACAATAGGATATCAACAAATAATTATACATATGCATAACGTAATTGATTTCGATGAAATGTTAGCCCAATGGATCTCAAAAGAAATCCAGTATGCAAAAAGACAGCTAACATTTATGAAAAAGGATGCAAATATTTTCTGGGTGTAATAAAACCTGAGATTGGGCTTGAAGTTGTCGTTTAATCGTGAAATAATAATTAAATATGGGATTATCATTTATCAAAAAGGTTGTTAATTCAAAAGATTTTACACCCATTGATATTGAGTCAAAAAACGCAGAATTAAAAGAAGCTAATTTTGTATCATCTTCAAAAAATACTCATGCAAAAGCAGATGGGAATAGGCTGTATTTGATTTTTTTTATTATCTCATTTCTGTTTTTTATTGCCGGGATTTCATTTTGGGTTTACGTAAACTATTTCATATCCTAATAAATATCCATGACTACAACTAAATCATCAAAGAATAAAAATATTTACGTGATTTTCTCAGCAGTATTTTTTGCAATTGGCGTGGTATTTTTTTCGCTTGCTATCCAAAAGTATCAAGTTTTGATCAATTCTCAAGCGAGTACAAACTGCGAGGGTCATGAAGCAGGTGCTACTTGGTGCTCTGGGACTGAAAGAAAACAATGCAGAAATGATGGCAATGGTCTTGAAGTTCCAGCTCCCGCTCAGACTTGGTGTGATGGACCAACCGGAAATATTCTAACTTGTGGAGCGACGGTTGAGGACTGTGGAGGACGTGGCTGTACAGGCACGTCATGCAATCAAGCATCAGGTGTTCCCGGTACATG
>PCVM01000006.1:5599-10326 GCA_002796045.1 Candidatus Roizmanbacteria bacterium CG11_big_fil_rev_8_21_14_0_20_36_8 | reverse complement strand
TTACCTAGTCCAAACTCAGAAATCAACTCTCCAAACCATACAATGGTAAATGTTCCAGCCAGTAACGTCAGCACAAATGACACGAATTGAATTGGCCCGAGAGTATCAATAATGTTTTGATTCCTAAGTAATGCATAAATTCCTACTGCTTGAATCAGAGTCAAAGGAACGGTTAAAAATCTTGTATATTGATTAATCTTAAACCTGCCGTATTCACCCTCTTTTGTCAGAGCTTCAAGTTGGGGAATAGCCATAGTTACAAGCTGCATGATGATAGATGCGTTAATGTACGGAGTTAATCCCAGTGCCATTACCGAAAAATTTATAAGCGTCCCTCCTGAAAAAATATCCAATAATGATAAAAATTGACTTGAAGCAAATAATGAACGTAGTTGATTGAGGTCAATTGCAGGAACTGGAAGAAAAGCAAATACCCTATAAATAAGTATTATGAGAAATGTAACGATGGTTTTTTGACGCAATACTGGATCTTTAAACAAAAGTGAAAATTTTTGAGTTATATCTTTCATTTTACAATTCCACCAGCCTTTTCAATACTTTCTTTTGCAGCCTTAGAAACTGGTAATACGACAGTTAAGGCTATCGTAATTTTTCCCGTTCCTAAAAGTTTTACACCGTTTACTGCTTCTTTTTCAGTAATAAATCCTTTTTCCAATAATGTTTTCACGTCAACAGTATCGCCCTTTTTAAAAGCCATCAGGTGATTAAGCGTAATTAGTTTTGGTTTTTTTACAATAGATTTATTTTTTCCTTTTCCACGAAGCAAAGGGAATCTCTTAACCATTTTATTCTGACCTCCCTCAAAATGTAAAGGAATGTCAGTTCTGGCTTTTTGATGTCGTGTTGTTCCACGACCTGATTTTGCACCCTTACGAGAAGCGTATCCGCGACCTTTTCGTTTGCTCTGTTTGCTAACAACTTTTGGTAATTCGTGTAATGTTGACATATGTTTAGTATATAAAATTCTCTAAAAATTGATCATGCCTTTTTAGAGGTCTTCGGTTTTTTTACAACTTTTACTTTAATGTTTTTTTTAACTGAAGTCTTTTTGGAAATGGCTTTTACTTTAACATCTTTTGACGATTTTATTGCTTTTTCAACTTTCTTTTTAACGACATCTTTCTTTACTGGTTCGGTTTTATCGACAATTTTCTTACTAACTTTTTCATCTTTCGCTTTAACTTCAACTTTTTTCTCTTTTTTTACAGTTTCCTTGACAATGCGTGGTTTTAGCTGTTTAATCGCTTCCATTATTGCATAAGCGTTTGTTATTTGATTTCGAGTACCAATAATTTTGCCTGAAGCATTATTTACTCCAGCGACATCAAGCACCGCGCGTACTACTCCTCCAACTTTCAGTCCAGTTCCAGGAGGTGCTGGTTTGAGAATTAATCTCGATGACTTATATTTAATTTTTATCTCATGTGGAAGTGTCTCATTATAAAGCGGAAATTGAATCATGTTTCGTTTTGCTTGAGTAATGCCTTTTTGAATAGCAGGGGGAACCTCTCGTCCACGTCCCAAACCAATTCCAACTTTTCCTTTTCTATCTCCAACAACAACAAGGGCGGAAAATGTTATGTAATTGCCTCCAGTTGTTTTTTTAGAAATTCTACGAATAAACACAACTCTTTCGTCGTATGGATTTTCCTCTCTAGTATTATTTTTTCTATATGCCATGAATAATTTTTTACCAAATAATAATCGTTAAACAGTTATTTTGCCATCACGTAGGCCTTCTGCTAACTTTTTAACTCTTCCTTTATATGCGTACATTCCACGATCAAAAACTACAGCTTTAATTTTTTTTGTTATTAATTTTGATGCTATTGATTTGCCTACTTCATAAGCAAGATCGGACTTTGTCATTCCCTTTTTCAGAGTCAAAGTACTTCCTTTAACAGACACTGTTGTTTTGGAAGTATCATCATTTATGGCTTGTGCATAAATAGACTTATTAGATCTATAAACACTGAGACGAGGCCTCTCGGCTGTTCCATGAAACTTTGAACGAGTTCTCAACTGTCTTCTCTTTTGTTTTGCTAATTGTTTGTTTGCCATATTATTTATTAATTTTATTAAGCTGTGGTTTTTGCTTTCTTACCAGGCTTAAGTTTAATAACTTCCCCCTTATAACGTAAACCTTTTCCCTTATATGGATCAGATTTCTTTATAGACTTAATTTGCTGAGCAACTTCACCGACTTGCTGCTTGTCAGCACCACTGACAATAATGATGTTGTTTCCCTCAACGGTAATTTTTACTTCTTTTGGTGGTTGAAAGTCGATAACATGAGAAAGACCAAGTTTTAATACAATTCCACTTCCTTGTGGCTTTACATTGAATCCCGTTCCTACGACTTCAATTTGCTTTTCCCATTCTTTTTCAACTCCAAAAACTGCATTTGCAATCAAGCTTCTATAAAGTCCATGTGAGGCTTTTTGTCGTTTGCTATCATTTTGTCGAGTAACCGTCAAAATATCTCCATCACGAGCTATGGCAAGAAAATGTGGGACCGTAATGCTCATTTGCCCTTTTTGACCTTTAACCACTATCGTTTTATCAGTAATTTCGATATTAACGCTAGGAGACACTGTAATGGATTGTTGACCTATCTTTGACATCTTACCAAATATGAAATAATAATTCTCCACCTATATGTATTTTTCTTGCTTCCTGGCCTGTCAGTATCCCTTTTGAAGTAGAGATAAAAGCGTGACCCATTCCACCTTTTACATATGTAATATCTTGATAGTTTGTATATATTCTTCTTCCAGGTTTTGAAAAGATTTTGACATCTGTTATGGCCGGCTCTGTGTCGTTGTATTGCAACGTCACATCAAATGTTTTGATTATGTCTCCAGACACTGAATAGTCTTTAATGTATCCGAGCGATTTCAATTTTGAAAGTATAGCTTCTCGGAACTTGGAATATGGAGATGAGATACTTTTGCGTCTTGCCATATACCCGTTTTTTATTCGAATAAGTAAATCAATTACTGACATAGCTTGTTTAAATAGATAATAACTTTATAAATATTTTAATTTTTAGGTCTTCTCAGATGTTCTCTTTGTAACTTTCCCATGTCCACGGAATGTACGAGTTGGAGAAAATTCTCCTAGTCTGTAACCAACCATTGCTTCTGATACATATACTTCAATAAATCTTTTTCCGTTGTGAACAGCAATTCTGTGTCCAACGAAATCAGGATGTACCTGGCAAGCACGTGCCCAAGTCTTAATAGGCTGCCTGTCTCCATTCTCTTTTTGCTTCAAGACTTTTGCATGAAGCTTCTCATCGATGTATGGGCCTTTTTTTGTTGATCGTGTCATATTACCAAGAAATTTTTTTAACTCCAGGAATCTCTCCTTTTAATGCTTTTTGTCTAAAACAAATCCTACATAGACCAAAACGTCGAATATAAGCTCTCGACCTTCCACACAGAGGGCATCTATTTACATGTCTAACTGCAAATTTTTGCTTTTTGTGGAATTTTACTATGTCTGATGTCTTTGCCATTATCTCGTCTTTATTAAATAATAATTATTTTTTAACTTTTTCCGTATCCTGAAACATAATTCCGAATAGCTCAAATAGTTTTTTTCCTTGAGCTCTATCTTTTGCCGTTGTTACAACCGTAACCTCTAGTCCACGTAACTTGTCGATCTTATCATACTCTATCTCCGGAAACAAAGTTTGTTCAGTGAATCCAATATTTAGATTGCCATGTTGATCTACTGCTGATGGAATTATACCTCGAAAATCACGCAATCTTGGAATAACTACATTTACAAGCTTTTCAAAGAAATAATACATTTTTTTTCCTCGGAGGGTAACCTTCACTCCAATTGGCAAACCAATACGAATTTTATAAGCTGCGATTGATTTTCGTGCCTTTGTGATTACAGGCTTCTGACCTGCAATTTGTTGAACCTGATCGAAAACATGTTCAATGGCTTTTTTATTTGTCACAGCCTCACCTACGCCGACATTGATGACGATTTTTGATATTGCAGGAACTGCAAAATCATTCTTTATCCCAAACTCTTTCTTGAGATCTTTCTTTATCGTTAAATTGTAATTTTCTTTTATTGCTGACATATTAGTGACATTAATCTATTCAATTTTCTTATAATTGCTTTTTACATTTTTTGCAAACTCGTACTTTTTTTCCATCAACGCGGTCAAATTTCATTTTTGATGGCTTTTTACATTTTGGACAAATAATCATCACATTTGATGCCCTAAGTGGACGAGATATTTCGATTATTCCACCTTGAGGCGTCTCTTCTGTTTTTTTAACATGTTTTTTAAACATATTGATATTTTCTATCAAGACTCTCTCAGATTTTGGATAAACTCTCTCGACTTTTCCTTCACGGCCTTTATCTTTACCGGCAATGACTGAAATGGTATCTCCTTTGATAATTTTCATATTTTTTTGTCTAATGGCCAATAGCTGATAACTAGTGTCTTAATTAATATATCTCTTCAGCTAAACTTGCGATTTTATTATAACCTCGGTCTTTTACTTCTTTTGCAACTGGTCCAAATATTCGAGTTCCTTTTGGATCTTGAGTCTCGTTACTTGCGAGAATCACACAAGCATTTTCATCAAATCTGATATAACTTCCATCTTTTCGACGTCTCTCTTTTTTTGTTCTTACAATAACCGCACGTACAATCTCACTATTTGCAACCATCC
>PCVM01000006.1:3863-5353 GCA_002796045.1 Candidatus Roizmanbacteria bacterium CG11_big_fil_rev_8_21_14_0_20_36_8 | reverse complement strand
CGACTTGAATCCCCTCAATTTCGTTATGTGCTTTAAAACGCTTATGTTTTGTAATGACCTTCTGATATAGTGGATGTCGAAATTTATTCTCAACTCTTACTACAACTGTTTTTGCCATTGCTGTTGATACAACTGTTCCGCTCATTGTTTTACTCATATTATTTCTTTGCTTCCTCAAATTCCTTTTGGTGAATTAAGGTCAACATAACTGCTAACTTTCTTTTATTTTTACTAATTACATTTGAATCTTTTTCCGGTTTAACTCCACGTTCAATTAGAAGCTTTGCCAATTCATTTCTCACCTTACTCACCTCAGATTTTAAATCCGTGATACTTTTCGCTCCGAATTCTTTAATTAATTTTTTCATATTTTATTTCTTTACTATTTTTGTTGCTAATGACAATTTGGCAGTAACATTTTTCATAACTTTCTTTACTGTTGCTTCATCAAGACCGTCTATTTCAAAAAGGACTCTTCCAGGTGATACCGCTGCAACAAAGTACGCAATATCTCCTTTTCCGGCTCCCATGGTCACTTCTGGAGGTTTTTTTGAATAAGGTCTATCAGGAAAAATCCTAATCCAAAATTTACCCTCTTTACGTGTTGCACGAGCAAGCACGACTCTTACAGCTTCAATTTGTCTATCTTTTATCCATCCAGCGTCCATCGTCTTTAAACCAAACGTTCCAAAATTCAGCTTATCACCACTTGTGGCGATCTTCTTCCACACACCTCTGAATTGTTTTCTAAACTTTTGTTTTTTTGGCGCTAACACTTTTTTTTATTTAATTAATATCAATAATACTGTCTGTTAAACCTTAGTCGACTGACACATCCATACTTTTACTCCAACATATCCGGATTTTGTTAATGCTGGAAATATTGCAAATGTTACTGGCTCTCTGATTGTTGACGTTGGAATCGAACCTTGAAAATATTTCTCTGCTCGTGAAATCTCAGCTCCTCCGATTCTTCCTCCAAGTCTTATTTTTATACCTTTTGCACCTGACTCCATAACCTTACTCATTGTGCTATGAACAATAGCTCTATGTGGCATACCACGAACTAATTTCTCAGCTATCGATTGCGCTACATAATATGCATTAAGATATGGCTTCTTGACAGGTTCAATTTTTAAATCAACCTTTGTTTTTTTATCTTGCTGAGAACCCAAATGACTTACAATAATCTGTTTAACATCCTCTAGTCCTTTTCCACCTCGCCCAATAATCATTCCAGGTTTAACCGAGTACATAATCACCGTGATCTTTTTAATTGCTCGCTCAATAATCACTTCTGTAATACCAGCAAAGCTGTATTTTTTCATCAACTCATCTCGAATTCTACTATCTTCAAGAATTGCTTTTCTGTATGCGGCTTTATCTGAAAAAAACCATCTTGACGACCAGTTGTAAACTGGACCTAGTCTAAGACCGTGCGGATGTACTTTTTGACCCATATAGTTTTTTTTAGTTAAATATCAATAATT
>PCVM01000006.1:3389-3811 GCA_002796045.1 Candidatus Roizmanbacteria bacterium CG11_big_fil_rev_8_21_14_0_20_36_8 | reverse complement strand
ACCACTTTATCTTTCTTATCTTCTATTTTCTTTGATTTTGGGGCACGAATATCTGTAGATAAAATTATCTTCAGGTGAGAAAATTTCTTCAAAATAGGTTTTGCCATTCCGCGTGATCCTTCATGATGTCTTTTCAGCACTCTACCTTCTTCGACTGTCAAAAGCTTGAATTTTAGCACATCTACCTCGACATTTAAAGCGCGCGTCGCATTTGCAATTGCTGCATTTACCGACTTTAGGTAAATTTGTCCTGCTTTTGTTGTTACATATAAAAGATGATTAACCGCTTCCTGTGGTGACAACTTAGCAATAACACCTCGAAGCATTCTCAACTTCTTTGGTGAAATTTTTAGATTTTTTTGATAAGTTAATGATTCCATATTATTTTTTTCTACGTACAACAATCAATTTATTACTCCATT
>PCVM01000006.1:0-3269 GCA_002796045.1 Candidatus Roizmanbacteria bacterium CG11_big_fil_rev_8_21_14_0_20_36_8 | reverse complement strand
TACCTCGAACAGTTGGCCTGATTCCCATCAAGCGTTTTCTACCTGCTTTTCCAATTACCATGTCTTTGTGCTCAATATTTCCGACTCGCCCTACTGTCGCACAACATTTTTTATTAAATTTCCTCACTTCGCCAGATGCAAGTTTCAGATGGACATAATAACCATCCTTGGCAACTACTACAGCATAAGTTCCAGCGCCTCGTGCCATAATTCCCCCCTGACCCTCATAAAGTTCAATATTATGAACCTCAATTCCAACTGGAATATTGTCGAGAGGTAATGCGTTTCCAACTACTATTTCAGCTGTTTTTGATGATAATATTTTTGATCCAATTTCAAGTTTTACAGGGTGCAAAATATATCTTTTTTCTCCATCCTTATATTCGATCAAAGCTATGTCTGCATTTCTATTTGGATCATACTCAATTTTAGTTACCACACCCTCAACGTCATACTTATCACGTTTAAAATCAATTATTCGATAATATCTTTTTTGACGGTTTCCTTGATGACGAACAGAAATTTTTCCACTACGATCCCTGCCTGAATGTTTTTTCAGGATTTTAATCAAACTTTTTTGTGGTTTTTGAGAAGAAATACTCTTTGCCATGTTCAATAATAATTATTTATCTAAGATTGTGGAAATAAATCAATAGTTCCTTCACTAACTGTAATATATGCCAACTTTTTATCACTTCTTTTTTTTGTCATCATCTTTTTCCCCACTCTTTTTTCTTTTCCTTTACGAGTTATTGTTCTTACAGAAGCTACTTTGACTTTGTAAAGTTCACTTATTGACTTTGATAATTGATGTTTATTCGCATTAGTATCAACCTCAAAGATATACACTTTATTTTGCGATTTCTGTGTTGACTTCTCGGTGATTAATGGCTTCTTAATTAATGTTTTTACTTTCATAGTTATTTTTGCTCAGATGTAATAAAATGCTCTGAAAATGCTGAAAGCGCATTATCTACCCAGAAAATTACATTATTATTCATGATTAGATAAGTATTTATAGTTGATGATTGTTCAACGGTAACTCCTTGAATGTTACGAGCTGATAAAAGAAATGCGTTTTTTTCTCTTTTTGCAACAATAAACATAACTTTTTTTCCTTCAAGTTTTAAAGTTGACAGTAACGATGCAATCAAACTCGTTTTTGGTGTTTTCGAAATACCAGTAGTACTTAATCCAAACATACCTTTTTCACGATACATCTGACTAAGAGACGTAAATAATGCTAGTAGTCGTTGTTTTTTATTTAGTCTTGTTTCAAAAACTCTTGGTTTTGGTCCAAAAGTCACTCCACCACCTACAAAAAGATTTGCTTTGGCTGATCCATGACGAGCACGACCGGTACCTTTTTGCTTCCAAACTTTCTTCGTTGTTCCAATGACCTCAGCACGTGTCTTTACAGACACCGTTCCTTGTCTTTGATTTGTTCTGTAGACATGTAGATAATGAGCAATTAGTTCATCATTTGGTTCTTTTCCAAAAATATCTTTATCCAAAGTTATAGTTTCAGCCTCAACACCCTTTATTGAATATACAGGTATCACGAACTTTGAAACCTTTTTGGCTACTTTAGGAGCTTTTGCTTCCGTAGCTATTTTTGACTTTTTTTCTACTTCTGTATTTTTTTTAGTTGTTACCATATTTTTAAATTAAAGGCCTGAAGTTCTAACTTCGACTAATCCGCCTTTAAAACCTGGAATCAATCCTTTGATCGTCATTGTCGTTTCATCAAATGAAATTACTTCAAGATTTTCAATAGTTGCACGTGTTCCACCCATTCGACCTGGCATTCTTTTTCCTTTAAATACACGTCCTGGGGTAGCTGAATTACCTATTGATCCTGGGGCGCGCTCTCTATCTGACTGACCGTGAGTTTTTGGTCCACCGGCAAATCCATGACGCCGTACTACTCCTTGAAATCCTTTTCCTTTGGAAAGAGCTGAAACATTAATTTTATCTCCAATTTTAAAAACCATTTCTGGTTTAATCTCTGAACCTTTATAAAATATTTGTTCTCCTATTTGAATACCTATTTTTTCACTATCTTCAATTTTTTTAATATTTTTTCCGTCTAGTACGAAACGAATTTCTCTTAAAAACTGGAGCGAATCTTTTATCCCTGCTTTTTTCAAAGTTCCTTGAACTGGTTTTGGCGTGTGTTTACCTAGCTTCGTACCAAGAACAATAGATGTGTAACCTTCTTTTTCTAACCATTTAAAATCTACGACATAACAAGGCGCCGTAAAAACTGAAGTAACCGGCATGAGAACGCCATCTTCATTATAAATCTGTGATTGTTTTGTTTTTATTCCGAGTATAAAACCTGACATAAAAAAATAGCCCCAGATTGGGGCCTTTTGTAAAGGACATCAATCTGGTTAAATTAGAAATACTTTATTTCTTACTAACCAAATAATAAATAACAATTTGTCGAAACTGAATTATATAACACTATATACTTTACTTCAAGTAAATCACATCTTCACTGCAACCTCCACTCCAGCTGCAAGTTCGAGATGCATAAGTGAGTCAATTGTCTGATTTGTAGGATTTACTATATCAATAAGACGTTTATGAATAATAAGTCCAAAGTGTTCTCGTGAATCTTTATCGACAAACGTTGACTTATTCACTACATAAACCTCTTTCCGTGTAGGAAGTGGGACAGGGCCAATTACGGAAGCGCCAGTTTTGATCGCGGTATCAACCAACTTCTGACATGTCTCATCAATGAGACGATGATCATAAGCTTTCAATCTGATTCTAATTCTTCCTTTTGGCATAATTTAAAAGTGCAATTATGATGTGGACGAGTAAACCCTCGTCCACATCATTTTATTAATTTGTTATTTAATGACTTTTGTCACAACTCCAGCCCCAACTGTGTGTCCGCCTTCACGGATTGCAAACTTCAGTCCTTCTTCAAGAGCAATAGGTGCGATTAATTTTGCTGAGATTTTAATATTATCTCCAGGCATCACCATTTCGACTCCATCTGGTAAAGTAACTTCTCCAGTTACGTCAGTTGTTCTAATGTAGAACTGTGGACGATACCCTTTCAAAAATGGAGTATGGCGGCCACCTTCTTCTTTTTTAAGAACATAAATCTCTGCTTCAAATTCTGTGTGTGGTTTGACTGAACCAGGTTTTGCGATCACTTGACCACGTTCTACCTGCTCTTTTTCAATACCTCGAATAAGAAGTCCTGTGTTATCTCCAGCACGAGCCTCATCAAGCGTCTTTCGGAACAT
>PCVM01000032.1 GCA_002796045.1 Candidatus Roizmanbacteria bacterium CG11_big_fil_rev_8_21_14_0_20_36_8 | reverse complement strand
ACTCCGTATCAGTTTTATTTATCAGATGACGCGGGTCACACTTATTACTCAAAAACTTACGAAGAACACCAGGCGAAAATTGAGAAGTATTTATAGTGGAGTATTGAATAAATTACAATTCTCCACGTAATCCATTTAGCGCTGTGTCGATATCACCTTTCCCAACATTAAGAATCATCAAATCGAATAAATCTTTTGGTCTCAATTCTCTAAAGTGAAAAATTTTACTCGCATAAAGAATTGGGGGATTTAGAACAAAGACATTGAATCCGCTCTCGGTTAATGGCACCTGTAAAAATGATCTCTGTAGGTAGCGGAGTCCATTATCGGTAAAGGGTATATTCCTGTCACAAAACCACCTCTTAGGATCGTGAATATCGCACAAATTAAATTTTTGACTTTTAATTGCACGATTATCTTCTTCGTCAAATATTAATAAATCGACATCGTTTGGGGCTAAACGTTTATTTGGGTTAAGAAGAGAGATTGCCGCTCCTCCTTCAATAATGTAGTTTGGTCCATATTCAGTTAACTTCTGAGGACAACGAATCAATAATTCATCTAAACACACCATCCATGGTAATCCTAGCACAACGTCTACTGTTTTTAATGTGACAACAGTGGCAGATTCTGTCATAGATAAGCAACATTATACTACAGGTTGTTTTGAATACTTTATTAAGATTGCGTCTATTCCTCCATATCCTGTTGAAATCTTTCTTTAATGATCTCTCTTGGTTTTGAACCTTGGGCAACAGTGACATATCCCTCTTCTTCAAGCTCATCAAGAATTCGTGCCGCACGTGCGTAGCCTACTCGTAATTTTCTTTGAAGGAGAGATGCTGAAGCTTTATCAGCTTGGGCAAGAAGAGCGATCGCATCGTTAAAATACTCATCGCGATTTTCTCCCCCACCTCCACCTAAGCCTGAAGCTCCACCAATTTTTATTTTGTCATCTTCTGTAATTTCATCCGTGTATTGTACAACTGGAACTTGAGATTTTAGAAATTTGACGACATCCCCTACTTCTTGTTCGGTCAAAAATGGCCCTTGAATACGTCTTGGCTTTGCCTGATCGGGTGGAAGGTAAAACATATCTCCACGTCCTAGGAGCTTTTCAGCGCCTGGCATATCTATAATGACTCTGGAGTCAACCATAGAAGAAACATTAAATGCAAGCCTACTTGGAATATTTGCCTTCATAAGACCCGTTATAACATCAACAGATGGCCTCTGAGTAGTCAGAACCAAATGAATTCCTACAGCACGAGCTTTTTGAGCAATACGAGTAATCATATTTTCGACGTCATTTGCCGCATACATCATAAGGTCTGCTAGTTCGTCGATAACAAAAATGATATACGGCTTTGACTCGATTTCTTCGATTTTATTGTAACTCTCAAGATTTCTTACTCCAGCTTTTGCTAAAATTTTGTAGCGTGCTTCCATCTCTCCAACACACCAACGCAGAGCTGAGACAACTTTAGCAGGATCTGTAATGACATCTGTCAATAAATGAGGCGATCCGTTGTACTGAACCATTTCTACTTGTTTTGGATCGACTAAAATCATCCGAAGTTCGTCAGGTCTTGTGCGCATCATAAGTGTTGTAATCCAAGCATTCAACATCACAGACTTTCCAGAACCTGTAGTCCCAGCAATCAGAACATGGGGCATATTTGAAATACTTGCAGTCAAGGAAGTACCACCGACATCAAGGCCCAGAGGAACAATGAGCGGATCTCCACCTTTTTTGGAAAGTGGACCTTCACTCATGAGTTGTCGCAATGTAACAAGTTGTGGTCTCTTATTTGGAATCTCAATTCCAACAAGTGATCTTCCAGGAATTGGAGCTTCAATACGTATCATTCCAGTCGGTGCCGCTAGTGCAAGTGCCAGATCATTTGCTAAAGTAGTAATTTTTGAAAGCTTTGTTCCCATTGTTATCTCAATCGCATACTGGGTCACAGTCGGACCATAGTTCACCTCAACGACACGCGTCCTCATCCCAAAGCTATCGAGAGTTTTTTCAATAATATGCGCATTTTCTTTCACGTCTCCACGATCCGCATCTGTTTGTTTAACAGTATTCAAGAGAGTATTTGGAGGATAAACCCAAGTAGAAGATGTACTCTGAACTACTGGTTTGATCGAAAGATTATCTGCTGAAAATGCAGTACTAGCAGAATTTGAAGCTTTATTTTGAGAAATTGGTTGCGGATTCACTGCGACTGGTTTGTTTAAAATTGCCTGATCACGAATAAAGTCAGATGTTGCATCTTTAGATTTGTCTTTATTATTTTTGAGTTTTGGTTTAACACTGGAAATCTTCTTAATTACAAAAATTAGAGGTTTAAAAAATGACACAAACGTCAATAAAATTATATCAATTGAGGTATCAAGAAATAATATCAATCCAATAACAAAACCTACAATAAGAATTGATAATGCTCCCATAGCTGAAAAATCCGAGATTAAATTATCAAAAATCGCTTTTCCAACAAAACCCGATCGAAACAGACCAAGAAGTGAAATAATGAGGATTATCGATCCCAAAGTGACATGAAACTGGATAAATTTTAGTTTTTTTGAATTGAATAGGTGCCCTGCTAATAGCATTATTATAAATGGCATGAATATCGACAGTCCTCCAAACATAAATAATAATTGGTCATTAATTCGCGCAAGAACATACGCGTCTGGCCTTGGTGACAAGAGTTGTGAAAACGAAGCAAGCATTATTAGACCAATCAATATCATAAAAAAGCCAATGATATTAAATATTGTCCTATTATTCACCTTAAATTTCGAGACCCACGATTTTTTTCTTCGACCCATAATATATTTATTATTTAACAAATCAATTGTACCTATCTACAGATATTCATAATCATATCACGCGCAAGGACTTGTTGTAAATACAAAAAAAGCCCCGCTAGATAAAGCGAGGCTCAATTTTATTAACAAATAATTACTAATTAACGTTTTTTTAACGTCTTGATCTGTGTCGGTCATCTCGTCGATCAGATCCATAAGACCTTCCACCTCTTGAATTTCCATCTCGGCGTGGAGGACGATCTTGAAACTGAGACTCCTCGATTACAACTGGGGTTCCATCTGGTAATTCTGTCATTTGAAGATTGATACGTCCTTGACTGTCAACTTCTAGTACTTTTACTTTAACCTTATCACCTTCCTTGACGATATCTGCTGGATCTTTGACAAAACCTGAGCTCATTTTTGAAACATGAACAAGTCCCTCCTTACCAGGCAAAAATTCAACAAATGCTCCAAAATTCATAAGTCTTTTAACTTCCCCAGAGAACTCTTCGCCTATTTCAACACTTCTTACTAAGTCCTTGATTATTTGGACAGCTTCTTCGACCTTCGCTCGATCAACTCCAGAAACTGTAACTCTTCCATCATCATCGACATTTACTTCAGTTCCAGTTTGTTCGATAATTCCACGAATCATTTTCCCTCCAGGTCCTATCACAGTGCCAATGTCCTCTTTGTCTACCTGGACTTCTTGGATTGAAGGCGCATATTTTGAAACTGACACACGTGGTGCATCGATTGCTTTATTCATGACATCGATAATTTTTAGCCTAGCTTTCTTTGCACGATCAAGAATTTCATCAATCATCACATCTGTAAGACCCATATTTTTAACATCAAGTTGTATTGCTGTAATACCTTCAGTTGTTCCAGTTACTTTAAAGTCCATTTCTCCAGAGAAATCTTCAATTCCCATAATGTCCGTCAAGATGACATATTCGTCGTCCGACTTGGACATGATGCCCATTGCAATTCCTGCTACAGGTCTTTTGATAGGGACTCCAGCATCCATGAGCGCTAGCGATGATCCGCAGGTCGAAGCCATAGAAGTCGATCCATTAGAAGTTAAAACTTCCGAAACAACTCGTATGACATAGGGAAACTCTTCCTTTGTAGGTAAAACAGGAAGTATTGCTTTTTCAGCCAATGCTCCATGACCTATCTCACGCCTTGAAGGAAATCCAACTCTTCCTACCTCACCCACTGAGTAGGGTGGAAAATTATAATGATGAATGTATCTTTTTTTCTCTTGACCTTCTGGACCTTCAATAAGCTGTTCGAGTCCCGGTGATCCTAAAGTTGCAACTGACAGCACTTGGGTATCTCCACGATGAAAAAGCCCTGTTCCATGAGTGCGAGGAAGGATTCCAACCTCAGCACCAAGTTCACGAATATCATCGATCCCACGACCATCGACTCTTTTTCCAGTCGTAGTCGTGTTAGTTCGAATCATTTCTTTTGTTAGATAGTCAATTGCACTTTCAAAATCTTTTTCAACATATTCCACTTCTTCCTTTTCTAGAATTTTTTTGATAACTTCACGGGTCATAGAGCCGTCATCATACTCGCGTGCTAGTTTATATTCGAGAATGTCTTTTAATTCTTGGTTGTATGAACCTGAAAGTAGTTTACGAAGATCGTCAGAAACTGCTTTTTCTTCGATAACTTCTTTTTCCATCCCAATTTTTTCTCGTAAGGAGTTGATAAATTTGATAAGTTTTAAGTTTTGAATCTTTGCTACTTTTATTCCTTCTTTGACAACTTCATCAGATACTTCAGATGCAGCCGCTTCAAGCATTACGACTTTGTCATTATTTGATGTTACAAATAAATCCATCGAAAAATCAGGTTTTGTTTGTTCATCAGGATTAATAATGTACTTTACTTCTGGAGCATCACCCTTCATACAAGCAATACGTGTCGCAGCAATTGGACCTTTCCAAGGTGCTGGCGAAACATGAAGAGCTGCTGAAACTGCATTGGTTGCTAGCACTTCTGGATCGTTAACTTTGTCGACAGACATAAGCGTGATAACAATCTGCACTTCTCGACGATAACTTTTAGGGAAAAATGGTCTGACTGATCGATCTATAACCCGACCAGTAAGAATCGCATCGTCTGTAGGCTTTCCTTCACGTTTTACCCATCGTGAGCCTTTAATTATTCCTCCGGCATAAAGTTTTTCATCATATACTATCTGCAATGGAAAATAATCAAGATCGTTTTTTTCACGACCGATTGTAAGGGCGACCATTACGCATGTTTCCCCCATTGAGGCAAAAACCGATGTTGTAGCTGCATGTGCTAATTTTCCAAACTGAAGTTTGAATTCTTGACCATTGACATCAATGGCTGTTTCGTACTGTTTCATAATAAAATGTTAGTTAGGAGAGTTTGAAAAAGAAGATTTGGGAGAAAATCTGAAATTCGAATACCTAAACTCAAAACAAAAAACTATTTAGCTATTTGCTTTGTATTTCGATGTTCGAATTTCAATGTTATATCCTGTTAACCTACCTCTTCGCTCGCCTAATAATTAATAAATGATAATTATTTCTTGAGTCCAAGTTCTTTGATTACAACTCCATAACGAGCTTCATCAAGTTTCTTGAGATAATTCAAAATTCGTCGACGCTTTGCAATAACTTTTAATAAACCGCGTCGAGAATGATTGTCTTTTTTGTTACCTTCCAGATGATTGGTTAAACGGTGTATTTTAAATGTAAGAAGCGCTACCTGCACTTCTGGTGAACCAGTATCTCCATCCTTTTGCGAGAACTTTTCTATTATTTCTTGTTTATTTTCTGGAAGTTTGACCTGTACCATACGTTTTGTTTTTTGAGTATAATGATGTTCTGATCTTATTGATTAAGTTGTGATTATAATTGATTTGAGGACTCGTTGCAAGCTCTATTTTTATAAAATGATTTCAAAAAGACTAATAAGATTCAAACTCAATAATCTACGATTTGTCGTAATTCTCGTCCTGTTGGTCTTTTTAACTGCAATAATCTACTTCTTTCCACCGATAAATTTATTCTTGATTGCTTTGAATATTTTAGTAATTACTTGCATTACATATCTCGCATCAGACTTTCTATCTTCAGTGAAACGTAAATACATGTTAACTTTTTTTGTATTTTCTCAACTTTGGATGATATATTTTGTAGGAATAGATGTTATCAATACATTACTATTAATTTCATTTATAATAGTTGCTGCAAAGCTTCTTCCAAATAAATCACATGACAAATAAATATATTACCACCACAATTCCTTACGTAAATGCCGATCCTCATATCGGTTTTGCACTTGAAATCGTCCAAGCTGACACTTGGGCTCGTGCTCAAAATCTTAGTGGAAACTCAGTCGTTTTCAATACCGGCACCGATGAACATGGCGCAAAGATTTACGAGAAGGCACAAACCGAAAATAAAGATACTCAAGATTACGTTGATGAATACGCTGTAAAATTTGGTAATTTAAAACCAGCATTAAATCTCAGTTACACAAACTTCATCAGAACTACTAATGATGATCATATAAAAGCAGCTCAAGAATTCTGGAATCGTTGTGCGCAAAACGGAGATATATATATAGATAAATATAAAGTTAAGTACTGTGTGGGTTGCGAACTTGCCAAGACAGAATCAGAACTTTTTGATGGCAAATGTTCACTTCACCCCAATCGTGAAGTTGATATCATCGAAGAGGAAAACTATTTTTTTAGATTCTCTAAATATCAGACTCAACTTCTTAAGCTATACAATGATCACCCTGATTTTGTCATGCCAGCACACCGACTTGAGGAAATTCGTAATTTTGTGACAGCGGGTCTTGAAGATTTTAGTATCTCCCGAATTAAGAGTAAGATGCCGTGGGGCATACCGGTTCCCGGTGACGAAAAGCATGTGATGTATGTCTGGTTTGATGCATTGATCAATTATATTTCAACTCTGGGATGGCCCAACGACCAAAAAAATTTTGAGAAAAATTGGCCCGGCGTCCAAGTTGCGGGAAAAGACAATCTGAGACAGCAGTCTGCCATGTGGCAAGCAATGCTTTTGTCAGCAAACCTTCCTCCATCCAAACAAATCTTTATTCATGGCTTTATCAGCATGAATGGGCAGAAAATCAGCAAGTCAACCGGCAATATCGTAGATCCTGTTAAGCTCGTCAACAAGTATGGCATTGATGCGACCCGATATTATCTTCTTCGTGAGATTCCAGCGCTTGACGATGGTGACTTTTCGTATGATCGCATGGAACAACTCTATGATGCAGATTTAGCTAATGAACTGGGAAACCTAGTGTCAAGAGTGACCACGATGGCCGCAAAAGATAGATTAGAAATAATAATAAAGGCCAATTCACTTGATGGAAAAATTGTCTCGATGATAGAACGATTTGGATTTAATGAAGCCTTGGAACAATTGTGGGATGACATTAAAGTGATAAATAAAGAGATCAATGACACAAAACCATGGAGCCTCGAGGCCAAAAACCGTAAGAACCATCTTGAATCCTGGCTCAAAAAAATCCACAACCTTGGGCTCAATCTTGCACCATTTCTTCCTCAGACATCGGAAATAATTATGAAGGTCACTTCGGGAAAGATTGAGAGGATTGAGCCATTATTCCCCCGATTAAAGAAATGATATACTCATAGTATGGATGCATCAGAATCTCATTCTCCGATTGCCCAAGCTGATAATTCTCAGGAAAAAAAATCTTTCTTGACGTGCTTAAAAGATAGCTTATTGTTAGTTAAAGATAGGATATTTTCATCCACACCTATACCTGAGCTCGTCACAGCAGAAACTAATCCTGTAATTGGCGATGTTCCAGTAGAGTTTACGACTGCAGCGTATAAACTAGAGTTACAACCTGTTGAAAAAGCAAGACTCTTAAGAATGGGGAAAACAGCAGCCTTAGGTCATGATATTTGGATGAAAAAGAGAGGTGAGATTTATTGGGCACAAGTCTCTCAAAGTCCAAATTCCATTGTCGAATTAGCTGTAGCAAAAACACGCTTAGAAACTACATGGACTCCTTCGAAATGGACACTGTCAAGGAATACAATGGATGCTGAACAAGTTGAGGTAAAAGTCACCGAAACGGACTTAGCCGGTAAGGAAAGACAGGTAACCTACAACATACGGCCTGTCGATATTTCGAATATATTAGGAGTACTGACGAGACCACACTATGTTAATGACTCAGTTCAGTGGTCTTCAAGCCACGAACCTATTGATTTTGAATCAGTTGAGATTGGAGACCCGGTACAACAATTCGTTAGACAAGCTGTGCGCAAAAAAGTTGAAGCGCTCGGCTCTGATGAAGACAAGTTACAACAAAAAATTGGCGTAAGAGAAGATCAAAATACTGTAAGTGCCCAAAGAGTACTTAATCGTAAGAACAAACCTTCCACATCCTGGAACCCCGTTTTGATCGGCTCAAAAAATGGTGACACATTTGAAATAATTGGTGGAATCCGAAATGTTATTTCTACTGCAAAACAATTACATCCCGATCGGCCAGATGTAGAAGCCACAAAAAAATACCTTGAGTTAGCGGGATACCAGCAAACGTGGATACAATCGCTTACAAGTGTTCGAGAATAGGTTTTTTTCAGTTCTCCCATACATCTTTTTCAATTTCAAGCGTTAAAATAAACTATTGTATAATAATATTCTGATGAAACACTGGAAAAATATTTTCAAATTTTGCAAGCACAGTAACTTCTCAAAGTTCTGGATATTCTCTTTTTTGGGGATTGGGGCGCTTGCTCTTTTTTGTATTACAGCAATATTCCTTTACTATTATATTTTCAAAGATCTTCCCTCTCCCTATTCGCTCAAAGATTACAAAGCGGTGCCGATTTCAAGTCAGATTTATGACCGTAATGGCAAACTTTTATACGAAGTATATCGAGAAGAAAATAGAACTCCAGTCAAATTAAACACCCTTCCTGACTTTCTTATACACGCAACGATTTCTGTTGAGGATAAGGATTTTTACAAACATGGTGGTGTCTCGTTTGTATCGGGGATTTTGAGAGCGGTAAAAGAAAATCTGCAAAACAGTAGTCTTCAGGGAGGTTCAACTATCACACAACAACTAGTCAAAAGTGCGTTACTTACTCCGGAACGAACCATACAGCGTAAATTAAAGGAAGTCATTTTAGCATTATGGGTAGAGCAAATTTTTTCAAAAGATGAAATTTTGGAGATGTATTTAAACCAAGTACCTTATGGAGGATCGTCTTATGGTATTGGTCAGGCAGCAAAAACATACTTTGAAAAAACCCCTGATGAACTTGAACTTCATGAAGCGGCAATGCTTGCGGGACTTCCCCAAGCACCAACCACCTACTCGCCCCACACCAATCCCGATCGTGCAAAAGTAAGGCGGGATCATGTCTTAAGAAATATGTTTGAACAAGGGTATATCACCCAACAACAGATTGATGCAGCGCTTAAAAAACCGGTTGTAGTCCTTCCCCCAAAAACGATGATCAAAGCTCCGCATTTTGTATTTGAAGTAAAAAAGCTCTTGGAGCAAGAGTATGGACTCAAACAACTTGAAGAAGGGGGTCTCAAAGTTACGACAACTCTCGATCTTGATACGCAAGAAGAGGCTGAAAGAATTGTTCGAGAAGAGATAGAAGATCTTACACGGTTCAAGGTGACCAATGGAGCAGTTCTCGTAACTCGCCCACCAACGGGCGAAATTATTGCGATGGTGGGATCAGTTAATTATTTTGACGGCGGATCAGGTGCTTTCAATGTGACTACCTCAGGAACCAGACAGCCTGGATCATCGATCAAACCAATTAATTATGCGATTGGAATTGATCGAAAAATCGTAACTGCTTCAACAGTATTTCTAGACGTGCCTACTTGTTTTTCCAATCCAGGTCAGCCAAAGGCATACTGTCCAAAAAACTATGATGGTCAATTTCATGGACCGGTTCAACTCAGGTTTGCCCTTGCCAACTCATACAATATTCCTGCTGTCAAAATGCTTGCTTTTAATACTGTTGAGGACTTTGTCGCCTCGTCCTCTGCATTTTTAATTGACTCATTCAAAGATTCAACTAATTATGGACTCTCTCTAACTCTTGGAGGGGGAGAAGTAGCTATGACAGAGATGTCTCAAGCTTTTTCAGCATTTGCAAACCAAGGAATACCGAGAAGACTAAATTATGTCCTGAAAGTGGAGGACAGTGCTGGAAGTATATTATATGAATTCAAAGATCATAACTATTCTAATGATATTAATAAACCAATTGATCGTCCAAACTATCTCGTCATGAAGGGAAAGAAAGCAATTTCTGAAGGAACTGCATTTATAATCTCGCACATACTTGCAGATAATGGGGCCAGATCAACGGCATTTGGATCTAATTCTAAACTTGTAATTCCCGGAAAAACAGTATCTGTAAAAACTGGTACAACTGATGATTTGCGTGATAACTGGACAATAGGATATACCCCTAACTTTGAGGTCACCGTCTGGGTGGGCAATAATGATTTCACGCCGATGGCTCAAGGTGTCGCATCCGGTCTCACTGGCGCATCTCCAATCTGGCATGATGTGATGAGTCTTTTGCTTGAAAATCAGCCAGACCTTCCACCAGTGAAACCATCAACTGTTATCGGAATGCAGGTCTGCACAGATACGGGAGTGATCGCAGGAAAACA